>JANOGL010000042.1:0-11091 GCA_031405985.1 Acidobacteriota bacterium
ATTCACCATTCACCATTATTCACTCACCATTATTAAAACTGGTAGTCTCTAGCAGACTCGAACTGCTGACCCCTACCTTGTCAAGGTAATGCTCTACCAACTGAGCTAAGAGACTACACTTGTCGCCTTTTTCAAGAGAAAGCGAATTAAAAGGATGCCAAACGCGTGAAATCGTGTCAAGCTATTGACCATTATTTATGGATTATTTTTATCGTGCCAAGGCTGATTTAGTTTCTTAAATCGATTTGAGATGAAGCCACCAGCCAATGCTAAACCAATTGCAAGCGGCATTATTATCTGCCAAGTGTTAAATGACTCGAAATCCTCAGCAGATTTTGGCTGACCAAATTTATTGCAATATTGACTAATTTCACAATTGCATTTTTCGTATTTTGAACAGTGCTGGATAGGGGAATCGATCCATCTCACAAATCCATAAAGAAAGATGATCATACCAACCCACATGACCACTTGGCTGAGTCTGAGAAAAAATTGATTCCTTATTGTAGACACAAATTCTGTTGCTTTCGATATTAAGCCACGCCGGTGCAAAAACGATGCATTGCGATGGCGACAAGTTTTGTGGTGCGGTTGTCGACGTCGTATTTTGGATTAACCTCGCTAAACTCGATGATCTTTGTATTTGCCAGCGAGGCGGCGTATTTGACGAGCTGGATAAATTCACCTGCACGCAAACCCAGCGGCGACGGCGCGGATACGCCCGGTGCGTCGGCCGAACGAACGACGTCCATGTCGAAACCAAAAAACGTATTTAGCGACGACGACTGGCCGATGAACTTCTGCCTTATCTGTTCCTTTAGCTCCATATCGGCCTCTTCGCGTGAGCGGACTTGCTCGAGGCTTATGCGATGTACACCGAGATCTTTTATGTATTCGAAATAGACGGGCGACGCGTGATGCGTTTGATATCCGACCTCGTAAAAATAATCCGGCCTTAGATAACCGCCGTCGAGCAGCTGTCGATACTGCGTTCCGTTGTTCCGCTCGTCGCTTATCCGCACGTCAAGATGCGCATCGATATTCACGCCGATCCAAGCATCCGCGCCAAAACTTTCAGCCATCGCGACACCGTCAGCGAACGAAATATCATTGCCGCCGCCGAGCACGATCAAACGTTTGCCGTCCTTTAGAATCTGCTTGACGACGGCCGTCATCGTGTTGTGAGTCGCTTCAAGCGACTCGCCGATCACAACATCGCCGATGTCGAATATCTTTTTCTTTATGTTAAAAGTCGTGAGTCTGTAAAACTGTTCGCGAATTGCGTTCGGAGACTCGCTCGCACCGACGCGACCGCTGTTGCGACGCACGCCTTCGTCCTGCGGGCAGCCCAAGATGACGATGTCAGCCACAGCGTAATCATCTTGAGCGTCGCCGACAATTTCGCCCATCCGCGGATCGTTAACATCGCCACGCGAAAAAAACAACTTCTCGTCCGGCCGCGTCGTGAGATCAAAAATATCGCCCATCGACAGCTAGTATTTGCCGAATCGCGGCGTTAGTCAATCGCGAGACTTTCGTGCGCGAAAAGCCATCTTTGTTCGGAGCCAAATTCGTGTCATTATGTTGATTGATTGTTGAAGCTTTTCTGCGGTAAGTCGGCGAGATAAGAGGAAATGATATGAAACGGGCAATCAGAGCTGTTTTCGTGTTATTCATTCTCACGCTCAGTGTATTCCCACAGGTCGACGATTTTTGCGCCGAGGCGGGTTTAATGCCATCGCTCGACTCGCCCTTTGCTCACGTGCCGTACGTGTACGGACGTGTGATCCTGCACGGCTATGACACCGTATCAAAAACGCCGCGTGTGACGGTCACCATCGCCGAAGGCCAACAGGCAGGCGAACGGCAACGGCTCAACCAGTCGGGCACTTTTTGTTTTCGGCGACGTGGTAGCAGCAGCACATTGGTCGTCGAAGTCGACGGCGTCGAAATTGCGCGACGCACATTGGCAGCATCGAGCGCGGTTCAGCAGCGAGAAGATTTCGAAATTTACGCTCCTCAATCACAGCGGTCCGGCCCACCGACGGTTGTCTCGGCAAAATTCACTCATCCGACAAATCCAAAGACCTCCGAGCTTTACAAAAAAGTGGTTGATGCCGACGCGAGCAAAGATAAATCAAAAGCGATAGAGCTTTTGAAACAAATCGTGGCGCTTGACGCTGCGGATTTTATTGCTTGGGCAAAGCTTGGCTCGTTGTATTTTGAACAAAAGAATCTCACCGACGCCGAAGCTGCGTTTCGCAAATCACTAGAAAACAAAATTGAATACATGCCGGCGTGGATCTTCATGGGACAGATTCGCATGACGCAAAAGCAGTTTCATGCAGCCATCGAGATTCTAAAGCACACCACCCAACTCGACAGTAAATCTGCACGTGCGTTTCAGCTTCTCGGCGAGACGTATCTGCTGAGCAAACAGGGAACTCTCGGCGTCGAGGCATTAAACGCTGCGATCAAACTCGACCCAACTGGCATGGCCGAATGTCATCTGCAGATCGCGCATCTTTACGAACTCGCCGGGGCAAAGCAACTTGCGGCGAAAGAGTATAAGTTGTTTCTCGAAAAAGTGCCGGACTATGAGAACAAAAGGCGTCTTGAAAAGTTCATTAAGGACAATCCGTGAGCGTAAGGGACTTGCCATGAGAACATTCGCAATCACCGCAATTACTGTCGCAATTCTCTTAACGCTTAATGTCGAGACATGCGCACAGGCCGACGAGATCTGTCGTGAATTCGGTGAGACGCCGACCCGCGAGGTTGACCGCATAAATCGTCAAGCTCCCTATATTTATGGCCGCATAATTCTCAAAGGCCTCGCTCCAAACGCAAAGCTGCCGCGAATCATTGTTGTCTATACCGACAGCCGCCAACCTGCGCTCAGACAAGTCATCAGCCGGTCGGGCAATTATTGTTTCAAGCGGCAGGGATCCGGCGGCATCATCATGATCGAGGTCGAAGGGCTTGAAACTGCGAGAAAAAATGTTTCCGATATCGGCGAGCCACGTCAGCGCGAAGACTTTGAACTTTTTATTCCGCAAACCGGTCAAACGATTTCGCCCGGCGTCGTCTCAACAAAATTTACACGCTCGACGAACGACAAGACGACTGATCTGTACAAAAAAGCCGCCGAATCCGAGAGCGACAAGCCGCCAAAGAAAGCAATTGAATTTGTAAAAGAGATCGTCGCGATTGACGCGGAGGATTTCATCGCGTGGGCAAAGCTCGGCTCGCTTTACGTTGCTGCTAATTTGCTGCAAGAGGCCGAAGCTGCGTTCACTCGCGCGCTCGAATTACGTCCCGATTATCCGACAGCGTTGGTAAATTTTGGTATGCTGCGTGCGTTTCAGAATCAGTTCGATGCTGCGGTTGCGTTGTTCGAACGCGCGGTTCTCTCCGACCCAAAATCCGCGATTGCTCACCGCCTGCTCGGCGAATCTTATCTTCAGATCCGGAAAGGCTCGCTCGCACTCGCCGCTCTCGACAAAGCGCTCGAGCTCGACCCGTTGGGTCAGGCCGAATGTCATCTGCTAAAAGCTCGCCTCTACGACCTCGTCGGCGCAAAGAATCTGGCCGCCGCCGAATACAAAGCGTTTCTCAAAAAAGTTCCCGATCACGCCGACAAAAAGAAGTTTGAAAAGTACATCAAAGATAATCGGCCACAATAGACGAGATTATTTCGGCACCGCATTTCGCGGGTTTCAGCTTCAATAAAAAGAATTCTGCTAAATACCTCAACGGGCTGGATCTCAGTAAAGCCCAAAACCAGCCTTCTTGAAATCGGCGTCCATCAGGATCCACATATCGGGGTCGAGGATTAATTTTTCAGGTTCGGCGGTGACTTTGATCGAGAAGATGTTGGCTCTCGCATCCGCTTGAACGGTTTGCATCTGCGGCTTGGCCTCGCCGGGGTAGTACACGGCGATCTGGATCGGCATTTTGAAAAAGCTGCCGTCGGTTTGTGCTTGATCGAGCTTTATCGTTACTTGCTTCGTGTTCGCGTCGTAGCTCCAGTTTCCTTTGTACTTTAGGGTGCCCGGCTTGTAGAGCCACTGGTTGAAAAAGGTGGTGAGGTCTTTGCCGGAGACTTCTTCCATGACGCGGCGAAAATCGGCGACGGTGGCGTGAGAGTCGCGATATTGGCGGTAATAGACCTTAATTCCTTTCCAGAAGTTTTCAGTGCCGACAACGCCACGCAGCATGTGCAGCGTCCAGCTTCCTTTTTGATAAATTTGGCTGGTCGTCACGTCTTTCATGTCCTTGAGATTGTCGTGGACAAGCCGGTAATTAGGATTTTTGAGATAAAACGCATCGACCGATTTTTTGCTGGAACGCAGGCCCTCGACAAATTCGTCACGGCCGTATTGATGCTCGATAAAGAGCAGAGTGAAATACGTCGCGAAACCCTCGCTAAGCCAAATTTCGTCCCAGTCCTTTTCGGTAACGGAGTTGCCAAACCACTGATGTGCGATCTCATGAATAACTACATTTCGCCAACGCAGGTTCCTGTCGCCCACAACGGAATTTTCGCTGTAAAGAATGGCCGATGCCGCCTCCATGCCACCGCTTACGCTGTTCGACTGAATATTCGCGAGCTTTTCGTAAGGGAACGGACCGACAGCGTCGCTGTAGAACGCGAGGGCCTTTTTGGTGACCACATCGAAATCGTAAAATCCCTTATCGCGGTCCTGATGATAAACCCAGGTCTGGATCGACTTACCTTCAAAGTCGTCAACATACTGAACTGCAAAACGTGCAACTCCCAGCACATAAAGCCAAGACGCGATCGGCACAGACTGTTTCCAATGCGTGACCCTCTTATTTTCTGGCAGATCAGTTTCCTCGATCTTCAATCCGTTCGAGACAACCTGATAATGATTGGGTGCGGTCACGATAAACTCACACATCGCCTTATCCGACGGGTGATCGACGGTCGGCAGCCAATTGCGGCCTTTGTCCGGCCAGTTATCGCTGAAAAAGGTTCGATCGCCGTATTTATTATTGGCTATCTTGAGACCCGTTGCCGGTATGCCTTTGTAGAAGATCGTAAACTTCTCGCGTTGGTTCGCCTTGGAAGCCGTCAGCAATCTGACAATCAACGCGTTATTTTCGTGACGATATTCAACCGCCTTTCCATCACCAGTTACGCGGCTGACGCTCATTCCCTTGCCGATCAGATCTTTTGACGCATTGGTCAGATCGAGCCGGACTTCCTGAATTCCTTCAACAAGAAACCTGACGTCGACCGTCGCCTCGCCGACTATCTCATCCGTTGTGTCAGACAACTCGAGTTTGAAAATGTAATTGATGACATCGATACTCGGATTCTTAGGGTAATTATCGAAAAACGCTTCGGCACAGGTCGGCGAGCCGATAGCGAGTAACACGCCGATCACCGCGATGCGGAATGAATGTTTCATAATCATGTAAACGACCGTGTTTTAAAGGTTACTTCTTCAATGGCAGTGTGGCCGCCGGACGAAATTGGATCAACCCTTTCTCCGTCATTGTTCGCTCAATATCTTCGACCGTTGAAGGAACAAAGGCGCTAAGATTCTCTGCCCCGTCAGCCGTAACGACAACGACGTCTTCTATCCGAACATACAATTTTTCTTCGTGAATCCAGATCATCGGATCGATGGTAAAAACCATTCCCGGTTCGAGTTTTACGCCTCTAACCAGACCAACGTCGTGAACCGCCATGCCGACAGGATGCTGAAAGTGGCCTCGAAACTTCAGCCCCTCTTTGACCGCTTTCAAGTGAGCCGCGTTTTCAAACGTCTTGCCGACCAAATACTGCTCCATGTCTTTTGCTGCGGAGTCGAGTACGAAATCCGCTGTCACGCCTGGCCGCACATACTTTATCAGCGCGTCACGATAAGCCAGTATGTAGTCTGTCAACGCACGCTGGCCTTTCGTGTATTTGCCGTTTACCGGCCACATACGTGTCACGTCGCTGGTGTAGTATCGGTAATCCGGTGCGTAATCCATCAACACCAGATCGCCGTCCTTTAATTTGTCTGTTTTGCGAAAATAATGGCCCAGATACGCGTTCGTACCGCCGCCGACTATCGAAGCGTATCCGTCACCGCGGCTCCCGTGCATGTAGAAAACATATTTTGCAGCAGCGTCGAGTTGGTACTCATAAACACCGGCCTCGGTCGAACGCATCGCCTCCATAATCGCGAGGCCAGCGATCTCCGTAGCCTTGCGGATCACCTCAATCTCACGCTTTGACTTGATGTTGCGCAGGCCGTCCAATACCGGCGAAAGGTCGCGTATTTCAAACTGCGGAGCCCGCAAGCTTAGTAGTTCTCGAAACCGAGCTTCTCGCGATGCAGCTCCGTCCCAAGGATTTGCCGAGACGCGAGCCTGTTCATTCAGCAGCTCATCGCGGCTGTCTGTGCCGGTTTCCGCCGGGCTGAGCGGTGTGTAAAGCATCGGCGGCGGTGGACGAAGTAGTCCCTTACCCACAAGATCGAGCGATAACTGTTCAACGCTGCGGACTTGATCAATACCCGTCAGTTCTTTTATCAGATCGCCATCTTCCGCAGAGAGGATCTTTCCCTCATTCCGCTCGCGATCCGCATCGCGATGGGGTAGGTAAACGGTCGTTCTTTGATTTCGACCGTCAAGCACGAGATACGCGTGAGGAGTTTCGACGCCTGTCAGGTAATAAAATTCATTTGACTGCCGAAAAACATTAAAGTCGGCAGTGCCCTTGGCACCCTGAACAACGGCAATGGCGTTTTTGCCGATCTTATCAAATACTTTCGCCCGTCGCTCGGCAAATTCTTCCTTAGGAAAATCGGTTTGGTAGTAATGTTTTTCTTGAGCATTTACGGAAAGAGAAGACATCAGAAGGATCATCATCAAACAGTTGCCGGTTACTCGTAGTTTCATATAGTTTTCCTAAACGTTTCCCCTAGTTCGGCTATTTAGCTAATTCCGAAATGTCGTATTCGCCCGGTACAGGGTTGGTTGTGTTGCTACCAGATAGTTGCAACGTTTGTGAGTTTACGAATATCGCCGTCGCTCGTGACCAGCGGCAAATCCAAGTGCAGAGCAGTAGCCGCAATTATTCTGTCCGGCATGTCGGGAACTAAGGTTCGCGGGATTTGGGAAAGGGCTTCCGAAATCTCACGGGTCAGTTCGATCAATTGGAATGCCGATGACGGCTCGTCTAGCGCATTGCGAAGAGCCGTCAACACATCTTGGGGGATCTTGTTCTTTTCAATAAGATAGGTTAATTCGACAATTGTTATCGTCGCCACAAAAATAGTGCCATTTGTCAGAGCTGCCACAAGAGCGGTTTGAGCCGAACCAGACGGAAGGCTCGGTTGGTTAAAATACCAAATGACGATATTGGTGTCGATAATAACGCCGTCCATCGTCTATAGCTCGTCCTCAGTGTCTTTCGTGTAACGCCGCCACATTTCGTTTCGTGCCTCCCGTAAATCTTGTTCGGTGAACTTAATATTCAAATGCTTGAGCGAGCCTTGCAGACTCTTTCGCTTTGGAACCTTTTTTACTTCGCCCTGCAACGCCTCGACGTAATCTATCGCCTTCTGCTTCAATTTCGGCGGCAGGACTTTAATTTTCTCTAATAAAACCTCTTCGCTGATCATGTCTTCTTACCTCACGCCAAATATTTTAACACAGGTTTTACCGCATAAACTTCCGCCGAATCGCCAACGCCAGCAACGCCGCTTGCTGCGAATACGAAGCCTCGTTCGGTCAGCAGGATTCGGCCACGGGCGGCCGCATCGCTATAAACGCCGACATCAACGAAGGCAGGGACGATCTTAACCAGCTCAAAAAATCCGTCGGCCACATGGTCCTAAACTTCTGCTCCGGCAACCCCGGCGCAATAGCCGCCTGGCACTCCGCCGCCCACGTCGAATCCGCGCCGAAGCCAAAGAAACCGGCTCCACCAACGCCGTAGTTGATTTTGATTACGCATCAATAAAAGGGTCGCAAGCTCGGCCCTTTTCTTTCCCTGTACAAAAACATACTGCGCGAGGCGGTCAAAAACGTACTCGATTTAGCGATCGCAAAGAATTTGCCACGGGTTCTTAACATATACAAAGAAAATGATATTCTATTGCCGAATCCATGGTTGATTTTGCAGATACATCTCACGGGCAAGCCACCCAGCTCGACGTATCAAACGGAGAGCGAAATAAGCTATCGAATTCCGATCGTGCCTTCCACGACTGGTATAGATTTGTTCTGGCGTATCCGCCACATCTTGTTCGTCAGTATTTGAATGAATTCGAACTGGGCCACGACGATCTGGTTCTTGATCCTTTTTGCGGCACTGGAACAACCGTTGTTGAAGCAAAACTCCAAGGTATTCCATCAATCGGAATCGAGGCTAATCGGTTTGCTCATTTTGCTGGCTCTGTGAAAGTCGATTGGGATGTAGACGTGGATGCTTTATTTGAACACGCGAGAGGAATCCGAGATAGAGTTAGCTCAAAACTCGCCAAACAAGCAATCCACGACCACCCAGACGATGCTTTGCATGTCCCAAATAATCTTCGCGGGCTTAATGATGACCAGCAAAGAATTATTCTTAGAGATTCAATTAGTCCAATTCCTTTACACAAATCGCTTTTGCTTTTGGATGAGATCAAAAAGTTTGAGAAAACATCGTTTGGAAAGTATCTCCGGTTGGCGTTTGCCAATGCATTGGTTTACAAGATCAGTAACCTAAGATTCGGGCCGGAAGTCGGAGTAGGGAAACCGCGACAGGACGTAGCTGTGGTTCAAGAGTGGTTCGCCGAGATTGAACGGATTTGCATTGATCTCGAAAGTGTTAAGGACGTGGATTATGCGAACGCAGACGTGAAACTCTCGGACTCCCGTGACCTGAAAACATTGCTTAAGGGGAAGAAGATTTCGGCAATCATAACCTCGCCGCCATATCCGAACGAAAAAGATTACACGAGAACAACAAGGCTTGAATCGGTAATGCTTGGATTTATCCCTGACAAAGCTGCTCTCCGCGAAATGAAGAAAACAATGCTCCGTTCGAACACTCGTGGCGTTTATAAAGACGACGACGACGATAAATATGTCGAAAACATTTCAGAGATACAAAAGATTGCAAAAGAGATCGAGCAGAAACGAATCGAACTAAACAAAACGTCGGGATTCGAGCGAATGTACGCGCGACTTACCAAACTATATTTTGGCGGAATGGCGAAGCACTTGCTTCAACTTAGCTCGGTATTAAAGCCCGGAGCCAAGTTGGCGTATGTTGTTGGTGATCAAGCCTCATATTTACGCGTGATGATTAGAACAGGCAAAATCTTGGGGAAGATCGCAGAATCGGTGGGCTATGAATTCGTTAAGATCGACCCATTTAGAACCAGATTTTCTACGGCTACGAAAAGCGACTTGAATGAAGAAGTCGTGATTTTACGTTGGCGCGGATAAAAACTTATGGCAAGTTACAAGACCGCAGTTATCGAGAATATTTTTCGGGCTAGATTTGATCCTAAAACAGGGGCAGTTTCTAATCCTTTGGTTACTCTCGATGAGGTTTCAAAGGCTATCGCTGCCAACAATAAAGCAACTGGCTCAAAGAACAGTACAAATAATCCCGCAAACTTCTTTAAGGATTTGGTGCGAGTGCGAATCCCCGGAAACTTAAACTGGCCTCAGTTTGTTTTAGACTCTGGCTATACTGGACGCCAAGTTACAGAGGGCAATGCGTGTTTTGAGTTCATACCTTTACCTGCCGGTCAGACCGAGGCTTTTCCGCCAGTTGATTTCGCTCAGCCGACAGAATCGACACCAAAATATCATATCGAAAGCGTAAGCCTACCGTTAGCTTCTAGACGACTTGGTCGAAAGGATGAACCATGGCTAATTCAGGTGATTACTCGATTGAGAATTGTGGAATCTCATTTCTCGCTTTCCTCAGGTAGAGCAATAAAGCAACTCGATTTGCTTCAAATGAACGTCAAACTGTCAGGAACGGAGATTGACGCATTGTTTCTTGCTCAAGAAGAGATAGCTCCTAACACTTTCCAAGAAATAATAATTACCTGCAAGGCAAAGGCGGGTCGAGATGATATTTTGGAAAATCAAATTCTACGCCAAGCAAAAGCCCCGTTCAAGATGAAGCAGATTATGCAGGATCATGTAATTCCTTTGGCGGTGAAATGTGTCGCGCCGTCCACGATCTTTGTTGTCGAATTCAATGAGCTAGAGCGTGACGGTTATCAGCATGTAGAACACCTCACTGTCGCTGCCGAGTCTCTGTTCGAAATAAAACCGCCTGTTCCTGGCATTTGCCAGTAAACTGAAGATAGCTTATGAACAAGTATGAGGTTTTAGTAAACATTCTAGACCAGCTTCGCGATGAAGCGCCCAGCGAAAATGCTCGGTATCACCCGCCAGACTCCGATACTGAGAAAGTGAACCAGGCCCGGGCACGGGCGTATATTCACTTGTTCTTAAAAGTCCGTTATGGCCTGCTAGAATTCGAAAGTCGGGAATGGTTTATAACGGACGGATCTAATGACGGAGGCATTGACGCGTATTATATCGACGCCGAGTCTAAGACAGTTTTCTACATACAATCCAAATTTCGACAAACCAGCAAAAACTTTGCCGAAAAAACAGTCGCCCTGACCGAGCTCTTGAGCATGGACGTGGACCGGATTTCGGAGGGCATTGAAACTAGTGAGGCGGAGGTCGAATACAACGGAAAAATAAAACAGCTTCAACGCGAGGTATTTGAAGTTCCCAATATTGGGAAATATGCACACCGAGTAATCATACTTGCCAACCTCGATTCGTCAGTCACGTCTGGAAAATTGAAGAAATGGACCGGCGGGTTTTCATCCGATGTCTTCAACTTTGCTCGAACCTATCGCGATTTGGTATTTCCAGTTGTTTCGGGTACGTATTATTCCCAAGAGGAACTGCGGATCCAGCTCAATTTGGACAATAAGAAGTCTCAAGGCGCTCGAATTAGCTACAACGTTAAAACCCGCGTCCTAGAATGTGAGATCAGCGTCCTCTTCGTACCTACTATCGAGATCGCAAAGACGTTGT
>JANOGL010000044.1:0-6728 GCA_031405985.1 Acidobacteriota bacterium
GCCCGCGCGTTAGCAAGGGCGCCTATTGAAATTCAAATGATACGGCGCCCTCCCTAACAGTCGGGCTACGGACACGAACGAATCATTCGGGGACAAACGGTGTGAGTTGTTCGGCGAGGCGGGCGGCGAGTGATGAAGCTGCTTCGAGAGATGCGGCTTCGTCGTCGCCTACGCTCGTCATCACGCGGACCATCGCGGCGTCAGTTCGGCGGCGAGTGACGCTGTCGAGGACGGTGTTAATCTTGTCGCGATATTCGCTTGCCTCGATGCGGCCGCGGCCCTGGTACCAGTAGATCATCACTTCTTTGTAAATTCCGTTCTCGATTATGTAGCGGTTCGCGGTGAATGTGCGGCCATCGGTCGTCGTGATCTCGACGAACTGCGGGTCATTCATTATCCAACCTGCGCCGGGCAGACAGTTTTGCGGGCTGTGATACGTCGCACCCATACGCTGGGTCGCGTAATAGCCTACATAGATGTTTGCGACGCGGCCTTCCGAATTTGTGTATTCGCGCATCGTGTAGTCCGTGGTTTTGAGAACATTTTCGACGCCTTCGCCAAACTTGATCTCGCTGCCACGCTGCCGCCAATCGCCAAGAGTCGTTGATAATTCGGTAAGCTGCCGCCTTTCGACCGCAACCTCGGCGCGGTTTGCAAACCAATTAACGGCAAGGCCTGCGACAATGAGTGCGATGACCAAAGGCCACCCAGCCCGATTTCGGATTTGTGATTTTGGATTTTGGATTGCTTCGCGTCTTTGCGTTTTTGCGTCTTTGCGTTGAAATTTCTTAAAAAGAAAATTCACACCTATCAACATCGCGAGTGCAACGACAAATACCAGCCAGCCGGACAGGTCGTGCCAAGTGCCTTCGGTCGCCTGTTTGCCGTAATAATAAGTGAGGACGCCGGTCGCAGATACGCGTGCGGCGTTTGTCAGAACTGCTATCGGCACCGCAGAGATCATCAGCAGTACCGCGCGGATCAGATTTCGAGAAGATAAATTTGCAAACTTTTTTTCGCCGTCATCGCCTGTGAAAAAGCCAAGTATCAACGCCAGCGTGACAAGCGTCATAAGCGAGCGTATGCCGCTGCATGCCTCGACGACTTCGAGCGAGATAGTCTGCGTAGCGCCGCTTGGAAGGATGTCAATGACGTTGCCTTTACGCAGCGTCGGCACCTCAAAAACGCGAATTCCCCACACTGCCATCTTCGACGCCCAGATCTGCAGCGGGAATGCGATGCGATTAAAAATTATCTGCGGAATCGGTATCGCGAGCAGCAGCAACGCGAACGGTACGACGAGAAAGTTCAGCATTCGCGCGCCAAAAAAATAGATCACAATGCCGCCGAGCATTATTACCAGCGACATTCGCTGCGTGAAAAGCTCTGCACCGAGCGTGCCGGCGATCAGAAGAAGAACCGCGACAAAAATCGTGATTCCGCCGAGCAAAATGGACGAACGGATTTCGACGCGATGAAACGCGTCCCGCTCTTTCCAAATGATGATCGCGATCACGACCGGGACAAGTAGCCCGTGTGAGTAGTTCTCGTCCGTCCACCAATCGAGGCCGAGCTTCGCCAACACCGTCGCGTACAAAAATCCGACAGCCGCAGCAACGGCTATGAATTTTATAAAAAGTGTCGAGTTGTTCTGTGTCGTATCGCTCATCGGAAAAGCAAGGTTGAGAAAACGCCGAATAAGCTAGAAGTTCCGTCTTTACTAGTGTTTTTATCAGCTTTTACGCTGGGCGATCATCTCGGCGAGGCCGCGCAATAGAGATGTATCGCGGGGTAATGCCGCAAGTTCAGCGCCGGCTTCGGTGCAGATCTGCGTCGCTAATTCATGCGATTTTTCCACGCCATAATGACCGGGATAAGTCGCTTTCGCCGCAGCCGCGTCTTTGCCAGCCGTTTTACCGAGCGCCGCCGTTCCCTGCGTCACGTCGAGCAGATCGTCGGTAATCTGGAACAGAAGCCCGAGTTTCTCGGCGAAAGTTCTTATTGCAACGAGTTCCGCTTCTTCCGCTTCACCGATAATCGCACCGGCAACCGCCGATGCCGTGATCAGCGCGCCGGTTTTTTGCCGATGAATTTTTTCAAGGGCGGCAATCGAGAGTGTTTCGCCCTCGGCGTCGAGATCGAGCTGTTGACCGGCGACCATTCCCGATGGCGTTCCGGCGGCGTCGGCCATAAGCGAGATAAGCTTCAAGCGCTTTTCAGGTGAAAGCACTTCGTCAGTCGCGATCGCTTTGAACGCGAGCGTCTGCAACACATCGCCCGCAAGTATCGCTGTGGCTTCGTCAAACTGCCTGTGACTGGTCGCTCGACCGCGACGCAGATCGTCGTCGTCCATCGCCGGCAGATCGTCGTGTATCAGCGAGTATGTGTGGATCATTTCGACGGCCGCGGCGGTTCGACCCAAATCTGTTCGAGACGCTCCAAACGTCTCGCCGACGGCGAAAACGATCGCCGGCCTAACGCGCTTGCCGCCCGCGAACACGCTCCAGCGGATCGCTTCGTGCAGCCGGGTCGGTGAAATATCCGCCCCTGGAATAAGTTCGTCGAGCGCAGCGTCAACACGGGCGCGAACATCTGCAACAAAATCGGCGAGCGTTAACATTGCCGAAAATTATCATTTATTCGACGGTCATTATCAAAACGCAATTTATCGTGATAATTTTGCGTGTATGAAAGCCGCGATTCTATTTCTGATGATTATCTCGCCGTTGTTCTCAATCTGCCAATCAAAAACGATTAAGTGGTACAAGGGCAACACCCATACTCACACGCTCAACAGCGACGGTGACTCGACGCCGGAGGCCGTTGTTAAATGGTACAAAGACAATCGTTACAACTTTCTTTTTATCACCGATCACGAATTTATAACGCCGACCGAATCACTGAATCGAGAGTTCGGAACGCCCGGCGAGTTTGCGGTTCTTTCGGGTCAGGAAGTCACCGACAGCCTTAACAAAAAGCCGTTGCATATCAATGGGCTCGGGCTTGGCCAACTCTGTATGCCGAACAAAGGAACGACCATCGTCGAGAATCTGCAAAAGAACATCGACTGCGTGCGAGCGGCTGGCGGCGTGCCGCAGATAAATCACCCGAACTTTGGCTGGGCATTGAACGCTGACAACCTTAGAAAGCTCGAGCGCGTCGCATTGCTCGAAATCTACAACGGCCATCCGCTCGTCAACAATCTCGGCGGCGGCGGCTCGCCCGGTGCCGAAGAGATCTGGGACAAGCTGCTGTCTTCAGGCATGAAAATTTACGGCATTGCCGACGACGATTCGCATTATTTCAAACGTCTCGGCGACCGCTCGGCTCCGACGCCCGGCCAGGCGTGGATCGTCGTCGGCGCTGGGGAATTAAGTACCACTGCAATTTTGTCAGCGATCGAGCGCGGCGATTTTTATGCATCGACGGGCGTCGAGCTGGCGGAAATTAATGCAACGTCGAAACAGATTGCTGTAAATATAAAAGAGGAAAAGTGGAGCAAATATACCATTCAGTTTATCGGTAGAGGCGGACGTGTTTTGAAAACCGCTACTTCGAATCCCGCCGTTTACACGATCCGCGGAAACGAAAGTTACGTCCGCGCAAGAGTCATCGAGTCAAACGGTAAAATGGCGTGGACACAGCCGGTTTTTGTTAAATCGAAAACCCCGGCAAAGAAAAGGCAATGATGGCGTAATGTTAAACTCCTCGATACTTTTTGTAGGCGTTGTCGCGCGAGATAGGCACAATATGTTGTGGAAAAAAACTATTGACAGCCGTTTGCTTTATTGATTAGACTACCTTCACTTGACGAGAACTTTCTCGATACACTTAGCTCAAACATAGAATTATAATTCGGAAAATGAGTCGCTCGCATCTTCTTTCAGGGACATGCTGACTTAGCCGTTCACGAGTGCTAATATAAGAGGCCTATTATGTCTATAACTTTCGAATCCGCCATCAACAGTTTCCTCGACAAGCAAGGCGTCGGTGCCGGCACCGCGACCGCGCGTCACGCACAAACACAAGTGCCGCTCGGCGTAAACGCACAAAAGGTAGTGAGCAAACGCTATGCGCTAAAAGATGAGAATGGCGAGCCGATCGAAACCTGGGACGATATCGTCCGCCGCGTCGTCGGTCACGTTTCGCGCGCAGAGAAGGACGATATTCGACAGAAGATGTTTTACAACGATATGTCGGCGGTGATGCTCGCACGCGAATTTATTCCGAACACGCCGTGCCTCGTTAACGCCGGCAAGCCAAAAGGCCAGCTTGCCGCTTGCTTTGTTTTAAGTGTTCCGGATTCGATCGAAGGCATCATGGAACACGCACAAAATGTCGCGATCATTCACCAAACCGGCGGCGGTACGGGAATGACTTACGAATTTTTGCGACCCGCAGGAGCGATGGTGAATTCGACCCGCGGCGTCGCGTCAGGGCCGGTCTCTTTCATGAATATCGTCAATCAGACGACCGAGGTCGTAAAGCAAGGCGGTGTTCGTCGCGGAGCGAACATGGGCATTCTCGCGATCACGCATCCCGATATTCTGCGATTTATTCACGCAAAGAACGATCAGACGAGCCTGACGAATTTCAACATCTCGGTGACTGTAACAGATCTTTTTATGGACGCGGTCGATAGCGGCACGTGGTTTCAGACAGAGTTCGAGGGCGAGCCATGGACGCAGGCGGTTTACGACGCGGTAACTGGACAAAATTATGCGATCTATCGCCGGGCCGACGGAAGAAGCGCAACATTCGCCGACAAACTTGCGTTCGAAACCGCGGACTTGAGCGACTGCACGATCGAAGAGCCGCCGATCCCGGGCATGATCTATGCACCTGACATCTGGAATCGCATCATCGCGTCGGCGCACAAATATGCCGAGCCGGGAATCATCTTTATCGATGAGGTGAATCGTCATAACCATCTGAAGGCGTCCATGGGTCCGATCTTTGCGTGTAATCCATGCGGCGAACAGCAGCTGCATTTCAACAACTCGTGCAACCTCGGCTCGATTGACGTCGCGAAATTTTTCAAGAAGCTCGACGACGGTAACGGTGCGGTCGATTGGGAACGCCTGTCGCACGTCACGCATCTCTCGACGCAGTTTCTCGACAACGTCGTCGACGCCGGCCACTTTCCGCTGCCTGAGATCGATGATGTGGTGAAACGCACCCGTCCTGTCGGTCTTGGAATTATGGGTTTTGCTGATTTGTGTCTGAAGATCGGCATTACATACGGCAGCGACGAATCTATAGCGCTCATGGAACGCATCATGGGCTTTGTCCGCCGCGAATCATGGATGGCGTCGCTCAAGCTCGGTGCCGAGAAAGGCGTATTCCCTGAGTTCGAGGCAAACCGCGAAGCGTATTCTAAGTTTCTTTACGAAGACATCGGCATCCCTCGCGATATTCCCCTGACGCCGCGAAACTACGAAGTCACAACGATCGCACCGACGGGCACGATCTCGCTCGTCGCCGAGACGTCGTCGGGCATCGAGCCGAACTTCTCTTGGGCGTACATGCGTCAGGACACCTTGGGAACGCGCAAATACGTTCATACGCTCGCGGCTCAGGCTCTCGGCATTGACGTTGATCAAACGGATGAAGATTCGATCAGCCGGGCGGCCGAGTACGTCGTCGAACACGAAGCTGAGCTGCCCGAGCACTTCATTTCGGCGATGAAGATCAAGTCGATCGAGCACGTTCGTGTTCTCGCTGCCGCGCAAAAGCACGTTGATAACGCTATCTCAAAAACCTGCAACGGCGCCGCCGACGACACTGTCGAGTCAGTCGACGAACTCTACCACTTGGCGCGCGAACTCGGCTGCAAAGCCGTCAGCTACTACCGCGACGGCAGCCGCGAAGGGCAGGTGTTGAACACGATGACTTCGGCAAAGTCCCAAGACTCAAGTTCCACGACTCAAGTCGAGGAAGAAAAACTTGGGACGTTGGACTTTGGGCTTGAGGCTCAATCAACGTCGCGTGTCGAACGACCGCGCGAGCTGCAAGGTTCGACGTGGCGAATTCCGTTTGAGACGCAGAACCTCTATGTGACGGTAAATCACGACGGCGAATCGATCCGCGAGGTCTTCTGTGCCGGTCCGATCAGCCCAGGTGTTGGTTTGTTGGCATCAAAGATGCTTCGCGGCGGCTTTAATGCAAAAGAAGTCGCTTACAGCCTCAATAAAGTCACTTCGACCCACGCCGTTTGGTTCAACGAACGGCTGCTCACCTCGCCGGAACAGGCCGTCGCCGAATGTCTGCTGCTAATTCATCGCCGCCTAACGGGACTGCCCGAGAGCGAACGGGCGCTCGGCAAAACATCGGCGGTCGAAACGCCTTCTACTCATACGATGATCGCCGATTGCCCCGAATGCGGCGGCCAGCTCGAGCACGTCTCGGGCTGCGATGCCTGCCGCGACTGTGGTTATTCGAAGTGTAAGTAGATTACTTTTAGTGAGTTTGGTTTGAGGGCGACGCGAGTCGCCCTCGCGTTTTTTTAGAACATAGTAAACGTGATCAGGCGGCTGACCGCGATGCCGGTAACGGCGCGGTTGTCGCGAACATACCAGCGGCCGTAAAACGTCTGGCCGATGAGCAATGGGTTGTTCGGGATCGCGATATTCACAGAACCGTACCCGTTTGTGGATTCAAAATTATTAAGGGTGATCGTCTGGTGAGCAAAAGATCCGCTCGCAGGGATCGTAATTCCGAGTCCCGGA
>JANOGL010000046.1:0-8809 GCA_031405985.1 Acidobacteriota bacterium
CGTCGGAATCTGCAAAAACGAATTGTAAGAATAGACTTTGGACGACAGGCATCGAGCTACAAGATCTCGATCGGCGGCCGGCTTGAACACGTCGGCAGATGGGCGCAAACTTGCTTGAACCGCGGCGGCGGTAGAGTCGTCGTCGTCTCTAACCATACCGTTTCCAAACTTTACGGCGAAGTTTGCATGCGATCGTTACGCGAAGCCGGTTTCTCTGTCTCTCATTTTTTGATGAAGGACGGAGAAAAGCATAAGTCTCTGAAGACCGCGGAGTCCGCGCTTACGCACTTCGCAAAATCAGGCCTGACTCGTACCGATGCCGTCGTTGCTCTCGGCGGCGGCGTAGTGGGAGATCTCGCCGGTTTTGCGGCTAGCATCTATCTCCGCGGCATTTCGTTTTTGCAGATTCCGACGACGCTGCTTTCGATGATCGACTCGTCGGTCGGCGGCAAAACTGGCGTAAATACATCGGTTGGCAAGAATCTAATCGGAGCCTTTCACCAGCCAAAAGGCGTTTTTATCGATACTTCAACGCTTTCGACGCTTCCGAAACGCGAAATGAATGCCGGTTATTCCGAGATGATAAAGCACGGGGCATTGAGCGGCAGAAGGCTTTTGGACGAAACCCACGAATTCTTAAGGACGGCACACAGTCAAAAGGTCGATTTTTCAGACCTGATCGCAAAGAACATTGATTTTAAGGCCCGAATCGTAGCCGGCGACGAATTAGAATCTTCCAAAAGAACCGATTCGAGATCGAGGAAAATACTAAATTTCGGACACACGCTCGCTCATGCGCTCGAAAAAGCTACATTTTATAGCTATTTCAAGCACGGTGAGGCGGTCGGTTACGGCATTCTATACGCCGCCCAGCTGTCAAAATGTCTTGATTTATTGGCCGAAAAGGATGTAAAATTGTTGAACGATGTTGTGCAATGCATCGGCCCATTGCCGCCGCTTGCAAATGTCGACGAGCAAAAGGTCCTCGAAGCCTTCGCTTTTGACAAAAAGATTATTGCCGGAGAGCTTCAGATGGTGCTCCTAAAAGGCATCGGCAAGCCGGTAATTAGGTCAGAACGAAGCATTCCACGTGACCTTATAAAAAAAACTCTCAAACAACTCTTCACAAGGGTGGCATGACCATCTCGAACACGGAGTGAAAAAATGACTAAAGTATTAAAAAAACGCGAAGCCGAGAGTGGCAGCGCGGGGGCAAAATTTGCAGTTGTATTTGGAATTATTGCTCTGGTCCTTCATGCTGGCATAAATTACGTGCCGGTTGCCTATGACGGAGAGAGCTTAAAAAGCGAGATGGAGACGGCCGTGCTACAGGGCCTCGCCCTCCCGGGCAGAGTGAGCCCTGCGGAGAATGTGAAAGCTCGCATTCAAAAAGCGATGCAGCTAAATAACACTCCACCCGAAGCGATTTTGGACGTAAAAATGGCCGGCAACAGCAACATCCTGGCACGCGTTGCCTACACAAAGTCGGTCAACCTCCTGCCGTTCGGTATTTACAAATACAATTACGTTTTCGATCATACTGCGACGCCGGCAGGATTTTTGCTCAAACAATAGCAACCTAATAATTTCAAAAATTAAAGGCACGAGACAAAATCTCGTGCCTTTTATATTTTCACATTTGATACAAATTATTTTTTCTTTTCGGCTTTTGGGGTTGTATAAAACGGTCTGTGCTGCACGACAAACGCTTTATCGTCATAAGCGCCGTCGCCGTCAACATCGACCTTAACCTCTAGCTTGTACTTTTTCCCCGGCTCGCGTTTGTCGTCGAGATCGAATGCGAGCGAGTACTGGCTCCGAAGAAGCGCGTTGATCTGATTTAGATAGCCGGGCGCCTCGCTTTCAAAGGTCATCTGGTAATGCACGCCACCAGATTCTTTAGCAAAGGTGTTTAGCGTATTAGTCGCTTGCAAAAATGACATGCGATCTGGTGTGCCAGGCATAACACGCGAAGGATCGAGATAATCGCAGTACTTTTTACAGAAAAGATTTGCTGTACTGATGATGTAGATCGGGACGCCTGATTCCTGAATTATCTTTCGAACCTCGTCATAGTTTGTCCTGCTAAAAGTATCGAGACCCGACGCAACTACGAGAATAGCCCGACGTTTAGATTTAACATCGACCATCCCTCCATATTCCATTTTTTCGTTCTTTGAGTCTTCCAGAACGACTGAATCCGCTCGGCCGCCGATGAGAGCAAGTTTCATCGCATCAAAAAGATTACTGTCCCGAAACGCAGGTCTATTTCTAAGTAGCAGATTGATCGTGTCGTTTATACGCTTTGGGTCATTAGTAAAATCTGTTATCGGCGTAGGACGCAGGTCAAACGCTATCACCGACGCATAATCGTCGGGCGGTTTAATAAATTTTGAAAGAAAATAGGCGACCGGTTTTATGACTTCATATATGCCAGGATCGAAATATCCGCCTGCTGCCGAACCATAATACTCACTTAATTTGCTGTACTCGACAACGAGCGTAACCGTGATCGGCGATTCGGGCTCGGCAAAGCTCGATATCTCTTGCTTGACGCCATTCTCAAAGATCGCAAAATTCCCTTTCTTAAGCCCAACGATTATCTGTCCGCTCTTTTTGTTGTAAACAACCGCATCAACGTTCACTACCCTTGTATCGATACGCTCGATGGTGTCGTCAATGATCGCGTTTTTCTCTTCCTCAAGCCGCTTCTTTTCCTCTTCGGCCTTTTTACGCTCTTCCTCTGTCATCGGCGTCGGGCGCTCATTCTTCTTCCCTGCCCCCTTCGGCTTTTCCGTCTTCTGCGGCTTCGACTGCGCAAAGACGGCTGTCGCCGCAAAGCCCGACAACATAAACAAACAACTCAATAATGCAACTGCGACAGACTTGCGGCTTATCAACAACATAATTTCTCCCTTGCGACGACTTCCCTTTAGATACAAATTCTCCGCCTTTAGTTGGTCAAACGCAAGATAAAAACTGTGTAATCGGGCAGGTTTCGTGATTGCTGAGCTATGAACGAGCGGTTTGAACTTTTGCGTTGAAAGGGAATCCCATGATAGGTTTTACGAGATCGCAACAGGAGTTTAATTTTCGCTCGATCGTAGCACTAAATATTCGGAGGTGGAGATGAAATCGTGTAGTTTGACTTTCGCTGGTCGAACGGGATCGCGTTTTATTTGCGGGTTGGTGGTGGTTACGTTGATGGTTGGGACGCTGGTTTTGCCTACGGCCCCATCATCTGATGCCGCGTCGAATAAAGGGTCGGCTAAAATTAATCCAATCACCGCGCCAACACAACACGCGGTGCAGCGGTCGATGTCTGAAATGCCCGTGTATTTTGAGGAGAATCGCGGGCAGTTCAACAGCAAGGTTCGTTACTTCGCTCGCGGCACAAATGGTTTTGATCTGTTTTTGACTGCGACTGATGCGGTTTATGTGCTTTCTGAAAGGCGAGAAGGGGAGAATGGGACAGGGGGAGAAGGGGCGATTGACGAACTAACCAATCGCAAATCGGTGGCGGTTTACATGACGTTGGTTGGGGCGAACGCCCAACCCGAATCGAGCGGCACGCAACAGTTGGAACATCGGACGAACTATTTCAAAGGAGCGGAATCGAATTGGCGCATCGATATTCCCAATTACGGACAGGTGCGAATGGCAAATGTCTACGACGGGATAGACACTGTTTGGCACGGACGTGGAAATGGTGGCATGCAGCATGATTTTTTTATCGAGCCCAATGCGGACCCTAATCAAATCGAGTGGGAAGTCAAAGGAGCAGAAGGGGTTGAGATAACTGCAGAAGGCGATCTATTAATCCGAACTACATATGGCGAGATTCGCCAGCATAAGCCTATAACCTATCAGAAAACTGCTGGATTCGATAAGGTAGAAAGTCGCTTCATCATCAAGGAGAATGGGCATAACGGGATTTTTCGTGTCGCGTTTGATCTTGGCGAATTTGAACATTCAGAGGGTTTGACGATAGAGCCTAGTGTTACCGTTGGAGGTCTCTCATATTCGTCTTTTTTAGGAGGAAATGATACTGAGCATGGTCAGGGGATCGCGGTAGATTCCTCACGTAATGTTTATGTAGCAGGCCTTAGCCGCTCAACTGGATTCCCGACGACTCCCGGCACGATAGATACCACTCAAAACGGCAATTTTGATGTTTTTATAAGTAAACTGAATGCTGCCGGGACTAACCTCATATATTCAACGTTCCTTGGCGGTAATGCCAATGATGAATGTTATGGATTGGCGGCGGACTCCTTCGGCAATGTTTATGTAACGGGATTGGCTTCCTCCACCGGCTATCCAACGACGCCAGGTGCATACGATACAACTTACAATGGCAACGGCGATATTTTTGTCAGCAAATTGAATCCGTCGGGCAGCCAGCTAATATATTCGACTTTCATCGGCGGTATAAATAGCGGTGAGACTGGTTATGGGGTCGCGGTTGATCTCTCGGGTGACGCATATGTGGTAGGTTCGACTACAGGGTCAGATTATCCGACTACGCCCGGAGGAATTGATACAACCTACAACGGCGGAAGCTTTGACATTGTCGTCAGTCGTCTAAATGCATCAGGAACACAACTCGCGTATTCAACTTATCTAGGTGGAGCGGGCTTCGATCAAGGACGAGCGATCTGCGTCGATGCGTCGGGGAATGCATTTGTGACGGGATATACTCAACTATCCGGTGGGGCCGAATTTGATGTATTCGTTGGCAAAATCAATCTGTCGGGAACGGCGCTCATATATTTGTCGTTTTTTGGCGGTAGCTCGTCGGACCAAGGACAAGGTATTGCGGTCGACTCGTCCGGAAATGCTTATGTAGTTGGTAATACCGGGTCTGGCAATTTCCCGACTACACCCGGAGTGTTTGATAGCTCTTTCAATGGCCTCGATGATGTGTTTATCTCGATGGTGAATCCGGAGGGAACTCAGTTTGTCTATTCAACATTCATCGGCGGAAACGATCTCGATCATGGTACGGCTATAGCAATAGACCTTTTGGGCAATGCATACGTAACAGGTTGGGCGGTTTCGACTACCTACCCCACTACGACCGACGCGTTCGACAGGACTCAGAACGGACAAAGCGATGTCTTTATGAGCAAGCTGAATACCTCAGGATCTCAGCTTGTTTACTCAACGTTCATAGGAGGAAGTAACGCCGAAGAAGGTCGAGCGATCGCGGTAGTTTCTTCCGGCAACCCATACATAATTGGATCTGCTTTCTTGAACTATCCGACGACTACTGGAGCTTTTGACACAACTCACAACGGCGAAAGCGATGTTGTTGTGACCAAATTAAATTTTTCTGTCCCGCGAACTGCCTTGTTTGACTTCGACGGAGATGGGAAGACTGATATAGGGATATTTAGGTCGGGGCTGGCGGAGTGGTGGTATCAGCGTTCGAGTGATTTGCAGGTGCGGGTGGGACAGTTTGGGACGGCGACGGACAGGATAGTGCCTGGAGATTATACTGGAGATGGGAAGACAGACATAGCGTTTTGGCGCCCGTCGAGCGGTGAGTGGTTTATTTTGCGGAGCGAGGACAGCACATTCTTTGCATTTCCGTTTGGGGCAGCGGGCGACATTCCCGCACCGGCTGATTACGATGCGGACGGGCGAGCTGATGCGGCGGTGTTTAGGCCTTCGAGCTCGACATGGTTTATCTCGAATTCGGGCGGCAGCGGGACATCGATCTTGACTTTCGGCATCTCGACGGACAAGCCGGTAGTGGCTGATTACGACGGCGACGCAAAGGCCGACATCGCGATCTGGCGAGCCGGGCCGGGCGAATGGTGGGTTCGCCGTAGCACGAACGGTTCGATCTTCGCCGTGCAATTTGGCGTCACATCCGATCGTCCCGTGCAGGGCGACTTTACCGGCGACGGTAAGGCAGACATCGCATTCTGGCGTCCCGCTGACGGCAACTGGTTTGTAGTGCGCAGCGAAGACTTTTCGTTCTTTGCCTTCCCCTTCGGCTCAAACGGCGACGTGCCCGTGCCCGGCGACTACGACGGCGACGGACGACAAGACGCCTCCGTCTTCCGCCCATCTTCCGCAACATGGTTCCTAAACCGCTCAACCGCAGGCATCGCCATTCAACAATTCGGCCTCGCCACCGACACCCCAATCCCAAGCGCGTTCGTGCCTTAGGCGAAAACAGTTGGGGAGTTGCCGCTCTTCTCACTGATCGGCAAACTCGCCAGCCCAGGCTCGAAGTAAAAGGACTTCGGCAACAAAAACTAACGGTGAATGATGAGCCTTTCATCATTTACCTTTTTTTCATTCCGGTAATCGAATGTCAGTTTGTTTCACATGTATTGTGGAATTATAATATTGCCATCCGAAAGCATATGAAACCTATAACCAATCTCTTACTCGGTGACGCAAAGAGCGAGCTAAAGAAGCTCGCGACCAAGTCTGTGGATTTAATCTTTACTTCACCACCTTACGCCGAGCGGAGAAAAACTTCCTATGGCGGCATCTCACAATTTGAATATGTTGATTGGTTCATGCCGATTGCTGATGAGTTGTTCGAGGTTTTGAAGCCAACTGGCACTTTTGTCCTTAATATTAAAGAAAGTGCATTTAACGGTGAACGAAGCACATACGTGTTGGAGCTCATTTTAAAAATGCGAGAGCGAGGTTGGCTTTGGACTGAAGAATTCATCTGGCATAAGAAGAATTCTTATCCAGGTAAATGGCCAAATAGATTCCGAGACTCTTGGGAAAGACTTCTCCAATTTAACAAAGAAAAGCAATTCAATATGTATCAAGAGGCCGTTATGGTGCCGATGGGTGATTGGGCTAAGTCAAGACTTCGAAATCTTAGTGAAACTGACAAGATTCGAGATACTTCACGAGTAGGAAGCGGCTTTGGAAAGAATATCTCGAATTGGATAAATCGCAATATGGCTTATCCGACAAATGTCATCCACCTTGCGACCGAATGCAACAATAAAAAACATCCTGCGGCGTTTCCGGAGGAATTGCCAGAGTGGTTTATTAAATTGTTTACAGTCGAAGGCGACACGGTTCTTGATCCTTTCATGGGTTCCGGCACAACAGTTTTCGTTGCTAATCGGATGGGACGTAACGCATTCGGTATCGAGATTGTTCCGGAGTATCTACAAATGGTTCGAGAAAAGATTGATTCTGTAGAACCAGCTTTGTTCTAGCCGTAACAAAATGAAAATGTTGAAGTTGAAAGACGTAACGGCGTATGTTGAAGCCAATATTGGAACGTTTCATCAGAAGAGACTTCAGGGCTTGGACGGTCTTAAACTTCGAAAAGTTCTCAAACGAAAGAATCCATATCTTTTTAAGGCAAAGAACGTTTTAACATCTGGAGAAATTGTAAAAGGTTTGCTCGATGCGCAAATTTCGTCAAGCGAAGAAACAATTTTTGGAGATTGGCTCGAAGGTTTAGCAATCTTCATAAATGAAAAAGTTTATGGCGGTCGTAAATCTGGGATTGAGGGAATTGACCTTGAATTCGATAAAAACGGTATTCGTTACATAATCAACATGAAATCAGGTCCGAATTGGGGAAACAGTACTCAGATTAAAAAGATGGTTGAAGACTTTAAACGAGCAAAGAAGACCTTGCGTACAAGTGGTTCAAACTTTCAGATCGAGGCAATAAATGGTTGCTGCTACGGACGTGATAACAATCCTGATAAAGGCGTTTATCAAAAACTTTGCGGGCAAAGATTTTGGGAATTTATCTCTGGTAATTCAGAACTATATTTGGACATCATTGAACCACTAGGGCATCAAGCTAAAGAAAGGAACGACGCTTTCGTGAAGTCGTACTCCCAGGTGACAAACAAATTCACAAGAGAGTTCTCAAATGAGTTCTGCAATGAAAATGGATCAATTGATTGGAAAAAGATAATTGTAGCAAACTCTGGGAAGAGCCGGATTTCTGGCTAGAATCGCTCGATGGAATCCGAATACCGTTCCAAAGAATCAATTGATTTTTGATCGGACGACTACATCATCCGCTCAACGTATTTTGCGATGATGTCGGCTTCGAGATTGACGGTCGCTCCGGGAGTGAGGTGCGATAGGTTTGTCATTTCCCAGGTTTTTGGGATGACGGCGATGTCGAAGGAAGTTTTATCAAGCGCGGCGATGGTGAGTGAGATGCCATCGACGGCGACGGAGCCTTTGTGGACAAGGTAGCGCTCTAGTTCGAGTGGAAAACCGATCTTCACGGTGTGAAAATCGCCTTGCTTGTCGGCTGAGAGAAACGCGCCAATACCGTCGACGTGGCCCTGAACGATGTGGCCGCCGAAGCGCGTGGTCGGCAGCATCGCGCGTTCGAGATTTACGGGAGAACCTGTTCGTAGATCGTTGATCGTTGTCCGCCCGAGTGTTTCAGGCGAAACGTCAGCACAAAATGAATCTTTAGTAACATCTGTCGCAGTCAGACATACGCCATTCACGGCTATCGAATCGCCATTTGAAATATCGGATGTGACGAGATTTGCCGAGATGACGATCCGCGCGCCGTCGTTGCTCCGCTCAAGCAGGTTGATCGTGCCTAATTCTTCTATAATTCCTGTGAACACTGAATACAGTTTATAACTAACAGTTAATAACGAATAGTTAACAACCACCTTCATTGTTCACTATTCGTTGTAAGTTTTTAGTTGTTCTAGAACCAGGGCTTTTTGTTGAGAATGTATGTGTTCGAAAATTCCTCGTCGGATTTTGTGAGATAAATTACGCCCTCGACGATGCCGATGATGGCGACGACTATCGACGGTATGCCGCA
>JANOGL010000047.1:0-8531 GCA_031405985.1 Acidobacteriota bacterium
CCAATTATCAGCACGAGCGGATACATCGCGATACGTGCGTACCAACACAAAACGCACGGCGGCAACCCCATCACCTCGCTAAAAAAAGGGCTACCGGCGACGGACAGCAAGGCAATTATCCATGCGATGTAAGGCAACGCACCAATAAACTTTTCCTTTTGAAGCTTTAGCAAGTCGTTCATGGTCACACCTTGCGGCAATAGCAATAAACAAAGTCCTGCGTCGTTCCAAACGGTGTGCTGTGCGTTTCCCTAATGCTTTCAACCAACTCGAACGCGCCGCCGAATTCGTCGTGCATTGTCTCGGGACTGTAACGCATTACGTCGAGGCCGCTGCATTTTTGCGGGCCGTCGAGGCTGAACGACGCGACGATAATGTGGCCGCCGGGCTTTAAGCTTCGCATTACAAGCTCGACGTACTTGCGACGGTCGTCGGCATCGGTGAGAAAGTGAAAAACCGCACGGTCGTGCCATACGTCGAAGTGATCCCGGGAAAGTCCGACGTTCGTAATATCCGCTTCGATCCAGTTAACTCTATCGGCTCTCGGACCAAGTCGTTCCCTGCTGCCACTGAGGGCTTTCGCGGAAATGTCGAGCACCGAAACATCCGCGTAGCCTAGTGCAAGCAGATCATCAACGAGCGTCGAATTACCGCCGCCAACGTCGATCACCGCCGCATCGTGACCAACGCCCGTGTTCTTTATCATCCTCAACGACGTGTCGAGATGTTCGCGAAACCAACTGACCTCATCGCGGCCCTTTGTTTTATAAACTTTTTCCCAATGTTCTTGTCTATTCATAAGATCACAAATGCGTCTCGTGGCACGCAAAGCCATCGTGTTCAGTCTGCGCGGTGACGTGCGAGATCTTGAATTCTGTAGTACAGCATTCGTGGACTCGCTGGAGAACGTCGTCGTGCTCGGCTCCTTTAGCGAGAACGGCGTGGACGCTCAATGCGTTTACGCCTGATGTCAGCGACCAGACGTGGAGGTCGTGGATTTCGGCGACGCCTTCGATCTTTGATAGAGATTCGCGCACCGTTGCGATGTTTACGTCCGACGGCGTGCCTTCGAGCAGGACACCGACGGCGGCTTTGAGTAACGCCCATGTTCGCGGCAGGATGAAGAAGCCGATTCCGGCAGAAATTAACGGATCGGCGTAATACCAACCGGTCGTCAGCATAATTATTCCCGCGATAATTACTCCGATGGACGTGAACATATCCGATAAAACTTCAAAATATGCACCCTTCATGTTCAAACTATCCTTCGAACCCGAACGAAGGATAAAAACACCGGCGATATTTATCATCAGGCCGATGGCGGCGACTGCGAGCATTCCGGCGCTTTGCACTTCGGGCGGATTTTTGAAGCGTTGGTATGCTTCGTAAAGTATGTAAAGCGAAATAAATATCAGAACGACGGCGTTTGTCAGCGCGGCGAGAATCTCGACGCGGTAATAACCATAGGTCTTTTCCGGCGAAGCGGGTTTTTCGGCAAACCATATCGCGAGCAATGCCAGACCGACGCCCGCAACATCCGTCAACATGTGTCCGGCATCCGCCAGCAACGCCAAACTGCCCGTCCAAAAACCGCCGATCACCTCGACGATCAGGTAAAGGAACGTCAGGCAAAAGACGATCGCGAGCGGCTTTTTATTTCTGCCGGCTGCGGATATTTCGTGGGTGTGTCCGTGTCCCATAACCTTGTTTCTCAGATCAGAACTGAGTTCTCGACCGGCAAAACCATAATGATCCCGTCGCCTTTTTTTCCGGTATGAGCGTTTTCTTTGATCGCGGCGACTATCGAATCGACCATCTCGTCGTTCGCGGCAACCTCGATTCGCTTGTTCGGCCTGAAAGGATCGAGCGCATCATAGCTGGACGTTTGCAGCCGCTGGCCAAATCCTTCGGAATCGATCACCGTCATGCCCGGAAAACCTTCAATATTCTCAAACGCATTGACGATCTTCTCGACCGTGAAAGGCCGAACAATCGCGATAATTAGTTTCATCGTTTATTCCTCCGTAAATTCACCTTCGACATCTTTCTCGAACCGCGCATAAAGTGTCGGCAGTATTAGCAAGGTCAAAAGCGTCGATGTTATCAAACCGCCGATCACGACCGTTGCCAGCGGACGCTGAACTTCGGCACCTGCACTCGTTGCAAGAGCCATCGGAATAAAGCCGAGACTTGCAACTAAGGCCGTCATCAGAACCGGCCTGAGTCGCGTCATCGAGCCTTCGTTAACGGCATCGATCACCGACTTTCCTTCTTCGCGAAGATGATTGATAAAGCTTATCATCACCACACCGTTCAAAACCGCAACGCCGAACAGAGCAATAAACCCAACGCCCGCCGAGATCGAGAACGGCATTCCGCGAAGTGCTAACGCGACTACGCCGCCGACGATCGCAAATGGAATACCGGTGTAGATCATCAACGCCTGCTTTGCCGAGCCAAATGTCGAAAACAACATTACGAAGATCAAAAATAATGCTATCGGAACAACGATTAACAGACGACCGGTAGCGCGTTCGAGATTTTCAAACGCACCACCCCATTTCAGATAATAGCCCGGCGGCAGCGTCACATCCTTCTCGATCTTTTTCTTTGCTTCATCAACAAAACTTGCAACGTCGCGGTTGCGAACATTTGTCGAGACAACGATCCGCCGCCGTGTGTCGTCACGCGATATCTGGGCGGCACTATCACTCAAAGTGATCTCTGCAACCTGTGACAACGGCACACGCGCACCATTTGGAGCCGTCAATAACAAGTTTCGCACTGATTCGACCGTCTGCGACGCGCTTTCATTCAATCGCAAAACAATGTCAAAGCGTTGTTCCCCCTCGAAAACCTCTCCGGCCTTCTTTCCGGCAAAGATAGACTCGACCAGATCGTTTACGTCCTCAACGTTCAACCCGTATCGAGCTATCGCGGCACGGTCGGGTTTGACCTGCAACTGCGGCAGACCGGTCGTAACCTCTGCCTTTGTCTCTTCGGCACCTTTGATCGAAGCGAGTGCTTTTTCTATCTCTTCGCCTTTCTCGGCCAAGACATCAAGATCGTCGCCGAAGAGCTTTGCCGCAACGTCGCCGCGCGTTCCGGCGATGAGTTCGTTTACGCGCATCTCGATAGGCTGCATAAAACCAAACGATGCCGCCGCCGGAACGTCGATCTCAACCTTCGCAGACATCTTTTCGATCAATTGTTCCTTTGTAAATCCAGACTTCCAACTCTCAATTGGATTCAGCATCACGAACACATCACATTGATTCAGGCTCATCGAATCATTTGCGACAGCCGGAGCACCGCACTTTGAGACGAGTTGCCGCACTTCCGGAAACACCTTGAGCGACTTTTCGATTTCGGTCGTGGTTTTCATCGACTGATCGAGGGAAACACTCGGCAGCATCATCGCTTCGATCAGTATGTCGCCTTCATCTAATCGCGGAATAAACTCACCGCCGAGATATGTAAAGACCGCCCCCGAGATCGCGACCAAGGCAATCGCCACAGCTAAGACCTGAGCACGAAACTTCATCGTAAACGCGAGCGAAGGTTTGTAGATCAATTTCGACCAGCGAATAAGTGGACTTTCCTTCTCGGAAACTTTGCCCTTGAGGATCAACGCAAGCATCGCGGGAACGTATGTCAGTGATAGGATCAGCGAACCAAGCAAGGCAAAGATCACCGTCAGCGCCATCGGCACAAACATCTTGCCCTCGATACCGCGAAGACTGAGGATCGGCAGATAAACGATACCGATGATCGCAACGGCAAAAACTACGGGACGCGCGACTTCGAGACAGGCTTCGAGAATTGTACGTTCGGGCGGTTCGCGGGAATTTTCGTGCTGCGCCTCTGCGCGCCTTCGCACGACATTCTCGACCATTACGACCGCGCCATCGACAATCAATCCGAAATCCAGCGCGCCGAGGCTCATCAGATTTCCCGACACGTTAAAGACTCGCATCATGATCGCCGCAAACAGCATTGACAACGGAATTATCGTCGCGACTAGCAACGCACCGCGCCAGTTACCGAGCAGTAAAAGCAACACAAAGATAACCAATGCCGCGCCTTCGAGCAGATTGGTTTGAACGGTCGCAATTGCGCGTTTCACAAGTGCTGTGCGGTCGTAAAAAGGTTCGATAGAAACGCCGGTTGGGAGCGATTTACGGATCTCGACGATCCGCTCGGCAACGCGAGTAGCGACGGTTCGCGAGTTCTCACCCTTTAGCATGATCGCCATGCCGGAGACGATCTCGCCTTCGCCGTCAGCGGTCACGGCACCTTGCCGAATGCCTTTGCCCTCGACGATCTCGCCGAGGTCTTTCACATAGATCGGAACGCCCTCGGCGCCTGTTTTGACGACGATATTGGCAATATCGTCCATCTTTTCGACAAGCCCGACTCCGCGAAGCAGATACTGTTCGGCACCTTTCTCAATATAACCGCCGCCGACCGTGCCGTTATTGCGAGTGACGGCTTCGTAAACGTCGCGAAGCCGAAGGCCGTAAGATTGCAGCTTTTCAGGTTCGAGCCGCACTTCAAACTGTTTGCCAAAACCACCGTGCGAATTAACCTCGGTAACACCGGGAACGCCCATCAACTGCCGGCGAATGTTCCAATCGTGGATTGTCCGCAGATCGGTCGCCGTGTAATTGCTGCCTTTCTCAGCCTTGACCTCGTATTGATAAATCTCGCCCAGACCAGTAGCGATCGGCCCCATTTCAGGCGAACCGATATTCGATGGAATCTGCTCGCGTGCCTGCGAAAGGCGTTCGAGCACAAGCTGCCGGGCAAAATAAATGTCAGTCGTCTCTTCGAAAACGATAGTGATGTTCGAAATGCCGAACTTCGAAACCGAACGGATCTCTTCGACATTTGGAATGCCTGACATCGCGACTTCGATGGGAAACGTAATCTGCCGCTCGATCTCAAGCGGCGCTAAGTTTGGCGCGCTCGTCAAAACCTGAACTTGCACATTTGTCACGTCAGGCACAGCGTCGATAGGTAAATTAACGAGGCTGTATGCTCCAGCCGCCGCCATTATTGCGACTAGCAAAAGCACGATCAGCTTTTGAGCAATGGAAAATCTTATTAGTGCGTTGATCATATGTTTTTAGTGATCGTCCCCCATAGCACCCTTTTCAAGCTGTGTCTTCAATGTAAAGCTGCCTTTTGTCACAACTTTCTCGCCAAGCTTTAATCCTTCGATCACTTTCGTGTAGCCGTTGATGTCGGCTCCGACCTCGATCTCACGAACCTCAAATGCTCCGGCCTCATCATCACGCGGGACGAACACTATCGTTTTGTCACCGCTCCGCTGAACAGCATCAGACGGCACAACCAATTCTTCGCCGCTCTCCGCATTTGTTCCCGTATAGAAACCGACCTCGGCGAACATTCCCGCCCGAAGCTTTCCGCTAGAATTTGGAACCTCAAGCCTCACACGTCCCGTTCTCGTCGCCTCATCAAGTTGCGGGTCGATGTATGACACTCTGCCGCTAACCGTTCCGATAGCGGGCGAGGTAATTTCAGCGACCGAACCTACAAAAAGCTTTGTCATATTTGCTTCGGGAACATTCGCAATCACGTAAACGGTTCCGAGATTCGAGATCGAAAAGATCGGCATTCCTGCCTCGATCCCGGCACCGGCGTTAAATTTACGTTCGGTGATAACGCCCGAAAGTGGCGATCGCAATGCCACAAGCGACGTATCGCCGCGATGATCGTCAGGTTTGTCCGCCTCAACCGGAACACCAAGCGAACGCATTTCGTCCATGATGTGCCGCAGATCAACTCTTGCCGTTTCAACCTCGGCACCAGCCTCTTGAGTTTCCTTGTTCAGCGAGATATTTGACTGGAAATCATAATCAGCCTTTGCCGTCTTGTAATTTGTCTCTGCCGTGACGAGGTCTTTTCCGGCACCGGCACCGAGTTCGATCAATCTTTTGGTTCGTTTCAGCGTTGCTTCAGCTTCGTCGAGCCGCGCCTTTGCCTGAAGCACCGCGACACGGTTTTCCGACCTTTGAACGCGGACAAGATTACGCTGCGTCAACTCGTATCTCGTTTTTGCCTCATGCATCTTGCCGTGCATCTGCGCTAACTGCGGACTCGAAATGACAGCAAGCACGGTGCCTTTTTGCACATTGTCACCAACGCCATAAAACACACGCTCGATCCGCCCGCCAACCAACGGCGTCGCCATCTCAGTTGTCTCGGGATTTAATTCCACAGCTCCAGTTACATATAGCTTCGCGATAGCCGGACGTTGCGTCACGGTTTCATATTCAAGATTTGCCGAAGCGAGGGTTTCGGGATCGAGTTTGACCTCTTTACCGGTTTCATTTGCCGAGTGTCCGGGTTCTTCCGTGTGTTCGTCTGCGGTGGCTTTGTCACCCGTGCCGGATCGACTGCCGATTATCCACGCGATGCCAATTATTGCGATCAAGGCCACAATTGCAGCGGTCACTATCCATGGCATCAGCACACTCTTTGTTGGCGCTCCGTGTTCCGCTTCGTCCAGTTCAACTTCTTCTGTAAATTTTTCCTCTGACATAATCTTTCCTCAATTCTCAAACGTAAGGCCAAGCGCGATAAACAGATCGGCCTCGGCTTTGTATTTTCGTGTAAATGTCTCGGTCAGGTCGCGATTGGCGTCGAGCAACCTGCGTTGTTCAGTAATGAGGTCAGTGATTTTGATCTCGCCTAACTCATAAATTCTGCGGAACGTCTCAATGTTCTCGCGCGAACGTGGAAGCACCGAGGTTTGCAAAGTATTCAGCGCGCGTTTTGCGGCCTCGATCTGTTGAAAGGCGATGACTATCTCGTTCTTTATGACTTGCTCGGCGAATGTTCGTCGTTCCCGAGCTTGCCTGATCGCAATCTCAGCTTCAGCCATCGCGCCTTGATTGCGGTTGAAAACAGGCAAGCCAATGGAGACGCCAAAGGTCAGGCTGCGGTTCCGATCTTGTGGAAATGGTCCCGTTGGCAGATCAATTGTTGACTTGCCGGTCGTAAACCGCGAGAAAGCGGAAAATGACGCCTTGCCCTGCGAACGAATAAGGCGCAAACCGGCATTCGCCAGTTGTTCTTCAAGCTCGGCAAGCCTGATCTCGGGCCGATTTTTTAGGCCAACCGCGAAACCGATCTCTATACTTGGCGGAAGTGATGGCAACGTTGCGGTTGAAACATCTTCCCTTAGCCGTAATGGTTGCTCGTACGGAACACCGGCGTAAAACTTTAGCTTTGTGACCGCAGATTGCAGCGTGCCCTCGATCAGTTGTCGATGAACTCGCAGCCGTTCGATCTCTGTTTGCAAAAGGCTGAGTTCGAGCGGCGCCGTCTCGCCTTCGTTGACTCTGATCTGCACAAACTTAGCCGTCTCGAGATCGAGGGCAATCAGTTCCTCGAGAACTGTCAACTCGCGAAAAGCGCTGAGAGCCTCGGCGTAATCAACAAATATCTTTGCTGCAAGCTCTCGTTGTTTAGCGAGAATCTCGGTTTCCTTTAATACGATCTCGGCCTGAGCCAATTCGATGCGACGCTTTCGCTGTCCATAAACTTCGAGCGGCACGGAAACACCGACGCTGAACTCCCGATCACCGGGCGAACCGACGAGACGGCCACTGGTTTGCTCAACCTCCAAAGTCGGATTTGGCCGAAGCTCTGCCTGAGTAAGCCGCGCCCGAGCTCTATCTATCTCGAGACGAGCAATTTTAATTTCGCCGTTGTTTTCGTAGGCGCGTCGGACAATCTCAGCCAAATCGAGGCTCTCCTGCCCAAAAGCGCCTTGCGCACAAATCGCAATGACGACGAATACAATTAACCTGTACATAATCTCTTAACCTAAATAAATAACCGACAAATCTCCCGCGTGTGGAGACACGAGCGTGAATGGGCGCAGTTGTGTCGTTAAATTAGGCTTTTGGCGGCTGCCAGACGGAGTTGTTGTAGGTTGCGGTATCGGGAGTTAAGTATTCGGAAGGCGTGGTGATGATTGCGACATTCTCGATTTCAGTCGTGACGCCGAAACTGAGCACCGGACTTGCGACGCTCTGACCACAGCACGAGCAAATGCAAAGCGGCGAACAACCGTCGCTCTGAGTTTCCGTGTCATTGCTTGTATCAAACATCGCAATTTGAGATTGATTTTTCGGCGCGTCGCGGAAAAAATCATCGCACGGCACCGAAAGCAGCGCAACAAGATGAATGATGAAAATAAAACAGAAAACTTTCACGGCAAATACTTCAAAATTATCTTCGCTTTATTCGAGACTTCCTGCAAGTCATAAATTTTTTAGAACACAGTAAACGTGATCAGGCGGCTCACCGCGATGCCGGTAACGGCGCGGTTGTCGCGAACATACCAGCGGCCGTAGAACGTCTGGCCGATGAGCAATGGGTTGTTCGGGATCGCGATATTCACAGAACCGTACCCGTTTGTGGATTCAAAATTATTAAGGGTGATCGTCTGGTGAGCAAAAGATCCGCTCGCAGGGATCGTAATTCCGAGTCCCGGA
>JANOGL010000296.1:0-21537 GCA_031405985.1 Acidobacteriota bacterium
GCGATCGCGAGCATGTTTAGGCAATACATCGCCATCCAGCTTGTGCCGTCGGACTGGACAAGCTTGCCGCCGATGGGCAGCGGCTGCGACCGGTCGAACACGCCGATGTTGTCGAGACCGAGAAAGCCGCCTTCGAAGACATTTTTGCCCTCGGCGTCCTTGCGATTTACCCACCACGTAAAATTGAGGAGCAATTTCTGATAAACGCGGGCGAGGAATTTTCGATCAGCGCGGCCGGTGCTCTTTTTTTCTATCTGGTAAACACGGAGCGCGGCCCATGCATGAACCGGCGGATTTACGTCGCCGTAAGCCCACTCATAAGCCGGAATCTGCCCGTTCGGATGCATGTACCATTCACGCAGCATCAGCATCAACTGCTCTTTGGCAAACTGGGGATCGACGATGGCGAGCGGCAGCGTGTGAAACGCCAGATCCCACGCCGCGTACCATGGATATTCCCACTTGTCGGGCATCGAGATCACATCAGAGTTGTAAAGATGCTTCCAGTCTTTGTTGCGGCCACGACGACGCGATTCTGCCGGCTCGCCAAACGCCGGATCGCCGTCGAGCCAGTCTTTGATGACGTAATGGTAAAACTGTTTTGACCACAACAGCCCCGCAAAAGCCTGTCTTTGAACATTTTTTGCGTCGTCCGAGAGATTGCCGTCAGAGATCGCGTTGTAGAATTCGTCCGCCTCGGCAATGCGTTGTTTGAATATTTTGTCGAAGTCAGAACCGCCTGCGTGAGCGGGCAACCAGTTCGTGCCGCCAGACTGACCGCCCACTAACGCAGGCGGTTCTGACTTCTTTGTGGTCTTTGCGGCTTTGCGGGAGATCTCTTTATCCGTCAGCCGCAGGCGGATCGTCGCCTCGTCGCCTGCCGGAATCTCCATTCTGTAAAGCCCGGCCGCCTTCGTCCCCGTTCTCGCAGGATTTACAGCATCAGTTTCGCCGTTGATCAAGTGCCTATGAAACGCGTCTTTGACATAGGGCGTGCGGTTCGCCGCACCAAAAAGCCGCTCGTTATTTGTCTCGTTCTCGGTAAACAGCAACTCGTCCGCGCCGTCCAAATACAAAAAACGCTTGCCGGGAGTTTCGCAATCGATTTCAATCGCGCCCGAATCCGCACTCCGCATTGCGCATTCTGCACTCAAACCATTCCACGTCCACGTATTGCGAAACCAAACCGTCGGCAGTAGGTAGATCGTTGCCGCCTCGGGGCCGCGATTTGCCGCCGTGATTCTGACAAAAACGTCCTCGACATCGGCTTTGGCATATTCGACAAACACGTCGAAATACCGATCGTCGTCAAAAACGCCGGTGTCCATCAGCTCAAATTCGCGCATCAGTTTGCTGCGATTCCGGTTCTCGACGATCAGCCGCTCATATGGGAATTCGCTCTGCGGGTACTTGTAGAGGTATTTCATGTAGGAGTGCGTCGGCGTCGAATCGAGATAATAATACAGCTCCTTGACGTCCTCGGCGTGATTGCCTTCGCTGCCGGTCAGGCCGAAGAGGCGTTCTTTGAGAATCGGGTCTTTGCCGTTCCACATCGCGACTGCAAAACAAATATTCTGCTGGCGGTTGCTGATGCCGGCAATGCCGTCCTCATTCCAGCGATACGCACGTGAGCGTGCATGATCGTGCGGAAAATAATCCCACGCCGAGCCGTCAGGGCTGTAATCTTCACGCACTGTGCCCCAGGCGCGCTCCGATAGATATGGCCCCCAACGTTTCCAGTGTTTGTTTCTCGCATCCGAGTCGGCGAGTCGTTTTTGTTCGGCGTTCATAGGTAATTTTAGCCACAGAGATCACAGAGTACACCTAGATAAATTTTAATACCGACACGTTATGAATAAATCAACGGACTGAGAATTATCGAATATTCAGGATTATATCCCTCAGCTCCCTCTGTGTCCTTTGTGTCCTCTGTGGCAAAATTTCTCAATCAATCGAACGGCGTGGCCGTCCGGATCGCGAATCATCGCTGCCTTACGAAACCCAAGTCTCGGCTCGGCGAAGTTAACTACACCGGTCGATACAAAATCAGGCCTAAACGATTGCAATAGATTATCAACTTTTTGGGTCAAAAAGCTCGTTTCCCAATGCCACAGACGGCGAGCAGATGATCGCGGGTCGCCGTCGTGCCCATCGCGACGCCCATCAAAACCGTCCGAAAACCTGCATTCATTCCCGACGCCGGCGACGACGGATTGAACAAAAGCACGCTAAACGCGCACGCCGACAACATAAGCGTGGCGAGACACCATGCTTCGATGAAGTATTCGGGCCAGTGATTTTTTAGGGCGTCGAGCATTCGTCTCTCGATTGACAAAATCGTTCGAGCGGGTATTTTTATTCCACAATATGCGGCGCAGCTTTTTGCGGTCTTCGCGGTTTGGCGTAAACGGTTGACTGTTTCACGCAAAGACGCGAAGACGGCAAAGGAGTAGAATCGAACTGAGAGGGAGAGATTATGGATTTTTACTTTTTGCTGTTTTCGCTGTTTTTTCCGCGGATCGTGATGCTGGTTTATCTGTTTATGTTCCCGGCCGAGTTTCCTGCGAACACGGTGCCGCCGTGGGCTGATATTTTACTTGGTGTCTTTTCCCCCCGAGTTCTGATCCTTATCTACATCTATCAAAATCTCGGGTACGACAACATCTGGTTTGCCGCACACCTTATAGTGATGATCCTCGCCTATTTTGGCGGTGGGCGAACTGCGAAAAGGCGTCGGCGTTCACGCGATGTTGAGAATTGAGTGAAAGCCGCCAAAGCCGTCGTCTTCTTTTGGGCCGTGACTCGGGTCTTCGGTCCGCCAGGCGCCGTCGATCAGCAATTTGTAACGATAGCGTCCGACCGGTTGGCATGGAATCCCGGCAAGCTGCTGCCGCATAAAAGCCAGCCTAGAATCCTCCGGCCATCCTCTTGTATGCCCTGACAGCGTTTGTCAGGGCTTTTTTGTTCTCAATGGATTTTCAACCGTCGAAGCGACTCAAGAATGTTGTAGCTGAACAAGAGCTCATAGCGGGTTCGGACTGTCGTGGGCGCGGCGAGCGGGCCGACGCCCTGGATGATTACGCTACTGATCGTGAATTCAGGATTGAATTTGTATGCGGCAATGAGGTGAAGCCGATTACCGCGCGGATAGCGGTCACCGTTAAGGATCGAGCGGTCTATGTGAGCAAAGCCGCCCGTCAGAGTCAGTTTTTTGCCGATCACTTTATCACCCATGATGTTGAACCCGTAGCCCGGATCGGGGTCGAGACGCTGATAGTTTTCAAAAAGCACGCTGTCGAGAATCGGCGATTTTGGAAACTTGAGCTTAACGGCTTGATGCAGCGTGTCTCGGCCGGCCTCGAACGTGTAGTCCGCCGAGAAGGAAACACGCTTGTTGACAGCTTTTCGGACGAGGAACTGGTGATAGTTTGATTTGTCGAGATGCTTGAAACGCTTGAAGACACTGGGCCGATTAAAATCGCCAAGAAACGCGTAGGTTACACCAATTTCATCAAAATACAGTTTCTTCGGCGCTCGAACGACGACCCGCTGGCCCGTAAGAAAGACGTCGTTGTCGAGCCCGGTGATCTCGGTGTTTTCGCCGTTGGTGGCGCCGATGCCGCCGTATTGAATCTCGATTTCTTTTACCGGTTTTGCGGAAAAGTAGAGTTGTTTTAAGTAAAGATTCGTCACCCCGTCGCCGGTGCCAATGCCGGTGTTGTTCCAACCGCCGTTGATACTGTTGCCCGAAAACAGGCCGGCGTGGACGGCGTACTTACCTTTGCTATCAAACTTAAACCGAGCGCGGGCATTGACCTGATACTGTGCTTGATTATTCGTCGTGACGCCGTTGCGTGTGCGGATAAAACGGTATCTGGCGGTTATGCCAAACGCATCGAGTTCGAACCAGCGTTTAATCTTTTCGCGTGTCGGTTGTTCCGCCTTTTTCTGTCCGGCAACCGTCGACGAAGTAGTAGCGGTTTGCCCAATAACTGCAAAGCAAAGCGTAATAATGCATATAAAGAGCAACGCTACTTTGGCAAAAATCGGATGCGCCGCGTTAACATCGCCGTAATTTTTTCGTAACATCTGCTACATTTTTAACCGCGATTCGCGGGAAACACAAGCAGATATGGAGGGTTTTTTGCAACTTCAAGCTTACTTGATCGCAGGCCGGACGCCGGCGATGTTTAGCTTTATGCGATAATGACCGGTTCTGGCGGCGAGGTACAGCGTCTTGGCGTCGTCGTCGCCCCACGCCATGTTATGAGCGTGCCATTCGAGCCCGGCTGACGGTAAGATCGTGCCCGTGGTCAAACTGCAGAAAAATTGATAGTAATCGGCCTGAAATCCGGCCGCAGAAGGAATGTTTTTTCGTTATGGTCGCGTTTGTTGGTATTCGGTCTTCGGCAAACACTGCAACACTTAACATTCGTGTGCATGAAACCTTGCTTAATAGACATAGACGCCGCCATCTTTGGCGACACCGCAATCTACGGCCACGCGGTATTCGCCAGCAGTTGATGACATTCGTTTACGCTGCCGCGCTTTAATGCAGCCACACGCGCAGGATTTGCAGGATCGACGTGGACAGGTGGCGACGGTGGAGCCACGCCGATCGGCGTGATCAATCCTGCCGGACGAATCGCCATTCGTATTTCTACGATCGCCGAAGACCCAACGCCGCCATCCGTAACCGGCTGGACGCGCGCAAGCGTTTCCGGTACTCCGGGTGAAGTTTCGACATCGACGGTTGGCGTAGTGACTCCGGCTGCGACTTCGGCTCCGACCCTGATCGCACGGCCCGCGCTGACGCCGGCCAGTGTGTCCGCACCGCCTCTAAATCCAACCGTATCAACTAAAAGCTCAGGTTTACCGTTCAAGAAAGCGACGGCGGCTGCGATTTGGGCGGCAAACAGGGCGGGATTTGTTTCATTGATGCCAAATGGGCCGACGGTAAAGACACGCAGCGATTCGCCGCGGTGTGTGCCGCCGCCGGCTAGCCCGCGACGCGCTCCGCCGAGTCCCATCTCGACGGCAAGAGCGTTTTGCACACGAACCGTTGAGTCGTGTTGGTCGTCGAAAGCGCGGTCGGTCGAAGCGGCCTCATGCGCGTTTATTTTCATCAGCGCCGCATGACCGCAGAGTTCGTGGCCGAATGCCTCGACCGGCGCCTGCGTTGCATTGGTTTCAACCGGCCCCGTCGTCCAATGCCTGAGTTCCGGCGCGCTCGGCCCTGAGGTCGGCGTCATCCTTACGATATGCGTGCCGGAATTAGCCGACGGCGCATTTGTTGATGAAACTATGATCTTCCAGTTCGCTCCCCAAGGTCGTGTCATTGTGCATAAACAGCAACATCCCAGCGGTTGACTGCCGGCCGCTATTGCGCCGAATCTGCCTGTGGTGCATGGAGTGCCACTCTTGGGCGTGATCTCACCGCTTGTGCTATTCGTTTCAAAATCAGGGCAAAGCTGAGTAACAAGCGGGTCGATCATCGAAATCGCAGTTGTCGGATCGTCTGAAGAGGCTGCATCGACATTCAGCCTGCGGTGAAGTTTATTTGTATTTTGCTGCGTTACGTGTGCGAGTTCGTGCGCGAGCAAAAGCCGTCCCGACTCGGTTTCAGGTTTGTATTCCCCACCGCCAAAAACAATATTGCTGCCCAACGTATACGCCTGCGCATTCAACCTCCGCGCAGATTCCGCCGCTGCATTGCCCGTATGCAACCTGACCGCCGACAAATCGTAACCCAACCGCGACTCAAAAAACCCACGCGTCTGCAAATCGAGCGCGCGTCCGCCAGAGCCAATTACACCCCGAACATGATCCGGACTATGCGACACCGTGCCGCCAGCTGACGGCAACGACTTTCGCTGAACCGCCACTTCATCTTCTTCCTCACAAGCATCGCACTTGCGGTGGATGGTAGTTAGGGCATTAAATCTATTTGCTACAGGAGTGGTTTCGGTATTTGGTTTTGCATTGATGCCGTTACTTTCCGGCATCCGCATTACTTTGTCAGCGATCTGATCGGCCTCGATCTCGGCGGTGTCGTTGGGCTGGGAAACTTTGAGGTCACTAGACTTAGCTTGACACGCAGGGCATCCACCGCCGCAGGAGCAGGAAGCTCTGCGATTTATCATTTCATCGCCAGTCGGAACTGAGTGCCGATAGACAATATTGGTCGACGCAATGATATTTGCGCGGTGTCGTTTCCCGACATCGCCACGCTGGATAAGTCTCGCTGCACTTTCGGCACCCATAGTAGCAACTAAAACGCGAGTTCTTTTATCAGCCAGCCTGCCCAGCAAACGACCGCCAGCAACGCGATGACCGATCCAAGGCGTGTCTACTTATTGCATTGACCCGCCATGAGAACAGAGATATCTTCACGCCAAGTCTTTTCAAGTTGATCTTTTGTACCTGTCCGACGTGATAGAGCGGCTTGTCCAGCTCGCTTTCAAAGCCATTTTCTTCCTTCAACTGCCGAAACGTTTCCTTGATCTCGGCCCGATATGTATCAACAAGAAATTTGTCCTCGGCACTCATCAGATACCAAAGGATCGAAACGACCAACCCGGTAAAAAGCAACGCCATGCTCGTCTGATCAGACTTGGTAAATATGATTCTGCCGCTGACGATCGCCGTCTCAGTCACAAGAAAAAAATTAAACCGCGTCCACATCCGAGTAAAGTGATCAGTGAGAAAGCGAACCTTTAACTCATAATCTTTTATTAAATATTCTTTAAGTTCCATCTCGCACCTCTTACGTTTTTCATGTTATCCGTCGCTGTCGACGTTACAGTCAAATGGCTCGTATCGCACCCTAACGGGCAAAGGAGCGTGGAAATATTCCGGATAAGGAGCGTTTTCGGCCCCGAAGAAGCTGGCTACATATGGATCATTAAAATACCATGTCAAGGAATGTCCGCATTCCTCGGCTACCAACGATTGCTCGACGGCCTGCAACCAGAACCTTGCAGCGATATCATTAACGCGCACGGGGTCACCCATAAAAACTAACCATCGGTATCCGGTCTTGACTTCGAACAGATTTCCTCCCAAGTCCATCGCATCGTAATCGACCGAAATGCCGTTTGGATCAGTTATCCTCATCTCACGCGGAACCTGACTGAGACTCGTTGCATATTGCGCATGGCACAAAAAGCGTCCGAACTGCTGACCTACCGAGAGGTACTTACATTTTCCGCGTTTTGTTTCTTTATCGAGATCGCGATCGACGTCGGGACGCGGAACGGGGCTCCATCCCAACGCGGAGGCACCGAATTTAAAAGCCGACGCGGTTGGGTCTCCGAAAACCGTAGATGAAGGAGCGACCGAGACCGGATTTGATTTCCAGCTGGGAACCACCGGGACTGGGGAGGTGGCCGGGACTGGATTCGGGTTCCAGCCCGGAACTCCGACCGGACCGGGACGAGAAACCTGAACCGGTGCCGGTGCCGTATTCGCCGACATCACAGGCGCCGCTCCACCCGGACCATAATACGGCGTAGAGGTTGCGCTCGAGGTCGAGGCCCCAGTGCTAACCGCCGGTGCATTGACTGGCGGTGCGGATCCGGTTCCTTTTCCGCCCTGTATCACTTTCAGATCCGGCGGCGGCGGCGGGGGTGGGGGCTTTTGAGTCGGCGGAGCTATGTTTTTCGGTGGCAGCGGATCCCTGGTGAATGACGTTTTCGCTTTGCTGTAACCGTACGAAAGCCCTTTCGAGAGGATCATACCTGTCGCCACGCCAGTTAGGTCTCGCTGCACCTGATTCGCCAGCTCGGTTCGTGCGGCGTACAACGTCGCCATAATTCTCGGCGTCGTGGCGTTCGAGAAAACGTTCGGCACGATGTATTTGCCGCCGGCTCCCCAGTAGTAAGCGTGTTTCGGAACAGTGTCGCCGGCTCGGGTTTCGGCCGCAACACCGGCGTTAGCTTCGTCGACCGTATTGTATATGCAGTCGCCAACGCTGCGGCTGTTGTCGCGATCGACGAGAAGCCTGTTGGAAACGAACACCTTGTCTCCACCCTTCATATGAAGTTCAAATCCACCGAGGTAAAGGCCATATAGCATCTCCTCCATGGCATTGTCGACATATTCGGCGCGCCGCGGGATCGGTGTCGTCGTGTCTTCGTCACCGATGTTGACCTCAGTATACTGGGCCGGACATGATGAAGATACACTGATGCTTTTGGTTTGAGATTGTGTTTTGTCCCGCTCGCCCACGACAGTCGTTTGGTATAAGTTCGGAAGGCTTGGATTAATGACGGCCCCGAGAGGTCCCGTATCGATCACTTCGCCCCTGCTGTTTAATGCCGACCATGTGCCATCTTCGTTCTCAATCCTAGAAACTGCTAAAGAAGCATCGGTGACAGGTTGGCGATAAATCGTTTGGCGGTCAATTTTCGACGACGTATCAGACTGCGTGACATGCGCGAGTTCATGTGCGAGAAGTCGTTTGCCGGTTTCGCTTTCCGGCTGGTACTGTCTATTTCCGAAAACGATATCACTGCCGAGAGTGTAAGCTTTAGCATCGATATCCTTGGCGGACTTCTCTGCCTGCGGGCCTGTATGAATGCGAACAGAATTCAGATCGTAACCAAGCCGCGATTCAAAAAAATTACGAGTGGTCCGATCTAGCGGCTGCCCGCCCGAGTTGATCGCACTTTGAACATGGGCGGGACTTTGGGATAAGGAGGTGCCCTTTGATGCGACAGGCTTTCGACGAATCGCGGAATGATCGGCCCCCGTTGGTATCGTTGACCCATTTGTCTCGTGTGCTACACCAGCCGGCATTGTCATCACTCTATCGGCGATTCTGTCGGCCTCAATCTCGGCGGGGTCGTTTGGTTGGGAAATATTCACGCTGCGCTTTGTCTGACACGCCGGACATCCGCCGCCGCAACAGCAGGAGGCTTTGCGGAGTATCGAATATTCACTCAAAACCCCAATAGAACCTCCATCGGAACGAAAATCGGCCGCAACATCTGACTGACGCCGTTTTATCAAGGAGTCATGACCCTTAAGGGATTGTGTGACCTGCCAAGACATCTGTTCCTATACGTTACACTTTAGTAAATTACTTGCAATTTTTTCTATCGTCCGGATCTAAAAGCTTTCTCAGTATCGTATTTAGCCCGGACGAAAGGGTATCTTCAATGTTCGAAGGTTCACCGATTCCCTTGATATGTGTTTCTATATCGGCAGACGCTGACCCCATCTTCTTCGGTAAAGTCAGCTTTGATCCGCTATAAAGGAAATCTAAAAGCGCCAGCAAACGTTTTCCTAGTTCGGGGAGATTTTTATCCTGTTTGCCATATTTGGTAAAAACGTCCTTGAGCGCCTTTTTATTATGCTGATAGGCGGCTTTTGCGCTGGCGTGGAATTCGTCCATATCTGTGGGGTGTTCCTTTTTTGCGCCCGGATTCCACATAGAAGGATCGACCAGCCAGTTTGCGGTAATTTCGTCGGCCGTGCCGGCATTCAGAGTAATACTTCTAAGCTGTAAAAATATATCGGCCAGATTTATTATCCAGTCTTCCGATTTTATAGTTTTGTTGACTTTTTCCGTCTTGTTATGACTTAGATAATGATAAACCGCGTGACCCATTTCGTGACTAACGGTTTCGACATTTGCATAGTCCTTGACCGGTTCGATCATTAGAACGGGCTCGCCCTGATAAAGCGCAAACCGCGTCGTGGTGTATGCGAAGATGCAGGTTTTTACCTGAAATTTAACGTCGGGGATAGTTTTGTTGTCCTTCTGAATTTGTGCGGCAATATCGGCTAGGGGAGGCAATGATTTCCGATCCGCCGTTGCCATGGCTACAAGAATTCTGATGTCGCCTATCTTATTGTCTTCAAGAGAGTAATCGCCCCATTTACACGGCAATTTAAGGTCGTCGGGAATTGCCTTACGACTAATTGTGCGGCTGTCTTGCTGAAGCGCGTGGGCGACTTCATGCGCGATCAGATGCTTGCCGCTTTGCGTATCAGGGCGGTATTCCCCCGATCCAAAATAGATATCGCTTCCGATCGTAAAGGCTTTGGCGCTGAGGCGGCGGTTTAGCTGTGCGGCTTCGTGGCCCGTGTGGATGCGGACGTCACTGAGGCTTGTGCTAAAACGCGGTTCGAAAAAGCTGCGCGTTTGCCCGTCTAATCCGTTGCCGCCGTCACGCGACGAATTGAGACGGCTGGCCGCCTCACCGCTTACAGGCGCGCCGCCGAAATCGGAGGTATGTTTGGGCTGAATGTCCGCCTCACCCGCACTTTGCTTCGGATTGACGCGCCCGCCATTTGCCCCCAAACCTGCTACGCCCGTCTCCGGCATCCGCATCACCTTGTCGGCGATTTGGTCGGCTTCGATTTCGGCGGGGTCGTTGGGTTGTGAGATTTTCAGGTTGCCGGGGTTTGCCTGACACGCCGGACAGCCGCCGCCGCAAGAGCAGGAGGCTTTTCGAAAGATGGTAAAGTCACCCGACAAGTTATCGGGAAAGCGGACACTGGAATTTTGAGCAAGATCCAGCGTTTGATGCTTTTTATTTGCGGCATCATTGCCTACAGCAGATTTAGTAACCTTTTCGGTCATTTTAAACGATTTCTAGAACCCCAATGTGGGTCTCGCACTTCCCAGATTTTCGGATGGCGGTCGAATGTCTTTTGTATTAGCATTTTTTGAAAGCTAAACGTTCGCATTTCAATTACAAGCAGACAATTTCTTATACCTCCGTACCGAAAACAACAATTGTTCGATACTTATTACCGCCGAATGACGTTTCCGATCCGGGATTCGCCAAAGTCTGATCAGATGTAACATCTTGAACTGCCAAAGCGGATTTGTTTTTCAAGGCTGACTCAACGGCACTTTCTCCTGCGCTTTCATTACCGGAAGCTGAATTGATGGCTAAGATAAACGCGGCTGCAGCCTGAACGATAGCAATGGCATTATCATTAGCAGCTGCTGTTCGCAAAAGTAGTATTACTACTCCTCCTCCTGTTCCCGCACCGGCTGCCGCCACCGGAGGCGCAGCGGCGGCGGGAACGGCGGCGGCGGGAGCGACCAGGGGAGCTAGTGCGACACCACCTGCAACAGCAAAACAGGTAACCTGAGCGATTATCATTGAAATAGCAAAAGCGTTTAGAAAATGTAACCAATCAGGAACACGAATTTGAGTTTGAATTAAATAATTTCGTAATATGAGAGCACCGATTACACCATTATATAAATCCTCTGAAACACTGATGGTGAAATATTGGTTTGGCAAGACCTCCGGCAGATTTCCCGGCACAGGTCTTTTTTCCGCGTCTCTATAAAGCATTTCAAATATCGGATGAATAGCTTGTACACGTGGTCTGCGTGTCTGCGGCGCGACTGGGACTTCAGTCACTTGTTTTTTCTCTTCCCTTTTTTTTTCCTCTTCTTTTTCCCCACAGATTTCTTTACAACCGTAACTGACACCCCCTTCTTGATTCACCATGTATGAAAGCTTGCCTACACCTACCGGTTTTTTGGGATTTTTCAGTTTGCAGTCAACCTGATACGACAACGCATCGTAGCTTTCGTCCGTTTTCCCGTCAGCATTGACTTTGATGTTCACGGCAGTAAATGCTCTTTTGAAGACTTTGGGGATTTTTTGCTGAAGGCTGTTGTAGAATGTCCACGCCTGAAGCCATTCCTGATCGGTTATATCAATACCCATTGAGCTAAAAATTTCCGTTTCGACTTTACCTTTTGGCACGTGATGACCGTCAAGCCTGAATCCGTGATTGGGAAACCGTTCGATGATTTTCTCCGAAATACTCTGCACTTTGGACGCGATTGTTTGTAAGGCGGAAACATAACCTTTTGCTTCGCCTGTGGCTTTTTCGCAACCGCCCGTCGGTAAAGATGGATCACCGATTGCTCGCGGTTTAACTTCGATTATCTCAATTTCCAACGCTCCATCAAAGGAAATTTTTAAACCATCCACAAAGCCTTTATCTTTACCGCTTTTGACGGTATTCGGCGGAGTCTGTACTTGGGTTAACCATTTTCCCCCGAAATTATCCGACATTGTCTTGTCGACGATTCTCTTGTCTATTTTATAATCATCATCGGGAAACTTTAAGACTCCCAGATTTGCTCCGCACCCTGTCGGCTGTCCATCGTGTCCGCATTTTTTTCTTCTAATGGCCGGCTCTGAAGAATTGATAGTTCCTCTCGATTGCTGAGTGACGTGTGCCAACTCATGCGCGAGTAAACTTTTGCCGCTCTGGCTATCGGGTTGATATTCGCCTTCGCCAAAAATAATGTCGTTCCTGAGCGTGTAGGCCTTTGAGTCGATTGCTCGCGCGGATTGCCCCGCAGCCGCATCGGTATAAACTCGAATATGGCTCAGATCGGTGCCAAAGCGCGGTTCGAAGAAGTTGCGGGTTTTGAGATCGAGCGGCTGGCCGCCGGAGTTTATGACGTTTTTGATCGATGGCGGAGTGTCAGCGAGCGGCGGCGATGCTGCTGATGCAAATGTTTTTTTACGCATGACTGGCTTTTCAGCAGCTTCATCTTCTTCCTCATTCTCGCAGGTGTTGCATTTGCGATGGATCGCATTTGGCGTACTCGACAAATTCGACTTCGGTTTTGTGTCGTCGATCGACATCCGCATTACGCGATCGGCGATCTGATCGGCCTCGATCTCAGCGGGGTCGTTGGGCTGGGAAACGTTCAGGTTCGATTTAGCCTGACACGCCGAACATCCGCCGCCGCATGCGCAGGACGCTTTTCGATGAATGACGGATGATGAAAAAGAGGAACTTGTCGGGGAAAAGTCAGAGTTTGGTGTGACGATATCGCGCGCCGTTTTAGACGTTCGCACGTTGGTTTGAGTTGTCGTCGCAAGTGCTTTCACTAATTCACTTCCTGTGACCAAAGTCAGACATCCTTTGCTTTCAGTCGCCTTTCTGAATACCGACGATCATTTTGGCCGCGGTTTTGGCTTCGGTTTTACTACGGGCTTGACCGGCTTTACAGGTTTTGGAGCCGGTTTTGGCTTTGGCTTAACCGCTGGCTTAACCAGTGGCTTTCGGGGTGGCTTCGGCACAGGTTTCGGCTTCGGGCCTGGCTTTGGTTTTGGTACTGGCTTTGGCGTCGGTTTGGGTCCGGGTTTTGGCTTCGGGCCTGGCTTTGGCTTTGGTGCCGGTTTGGGAGTTGGTTTTGGTTTCGGTGCCGGAGCTGGTTTTGGCGCGGGTTCAGGCGCCGGCTTATGTGCTTTTGGCGCTGTCAACATGTCGGCAACTTGCTTGGCGTTTTTAACGGCTACGGCTTTTCTTAGCTTTGCATCCGCCACCCGATGGTCGTTAGAGCCATGCTTTGCCTTGAGCCGTTTCGACTCGGCATCGTAGATATCCGCAAGCGAAAGCTCAAACACGGCGCTGAGTCCGGCTCGCTCGACGACGAGATTCTCGAATTCGGGAGCACCTTTATCACCGGCTGCGGCAAATTGTTCTTCAATGGTTTTTTCTTTCGTGTTCATAATAGCACTCCGCAAATTAACGAAAATTTGCAATCATATTGCCTGTCATATTTCCAGGCTGTGCGACGCCTGTACTTTTTTCTATCGGATAGACGACCGGCGGAAAGACAGCGTTTAATCTTCGACAGATGCTCTCCGGATTTGGAATATTTCCGTCAATCGACCTGATCGGATTGCCGTTTACATCGTAGGCCGCTGCGGCGTCGATCATCGTCAAATTTTGACTGTCGATAAATAGACTGCCGCGTACCAACAGACAATGCGTCGAATGATTGTCCGTCGTAGTGTTCATCATTCCAAAGGTCGCGGCGGAAAAGAATTCGGTGCCCGGATGTTCGAACCAACTATTTGCCACCGCACGGAGCGTGCCGCCGGCGAGCAACGCGTTTGCCCACATAAAACGGCCGGGATGGCGGGCAAAACACTGATTGCCCAAAAACAACAAATCGTCGCCGGTAAAGATCATGATTGACGACAAAGCGAGAAAGCCATCTTTCGCAGCCGTCTCTTTGTGAATTGCTTCGACCTGGTTGTTTGCAAACTCGAGAGCGCCGTTCATAAACTGATCACCGAAGACAGCAACATTCTTTCCCGGTATCTTCTGCGTATTGCCTTGCTGAGTGCCGAAAATGGCGACCATCAAAGCTCCCAAAATTTTTAAGCCTTCGATACCTAAAATAAAAACAGAGGTTGGTAATAGCACTGACGAAGTGTCGGCTTTCATACTTAGCAGATGGTTGTCAGTTATCGAAACGTGTCCGCGATAAATCATGGTCAGAGCGCGACCTATCGGAGTCGAGACGATATTTTCGTGCAATTTTAGCGCCGGTTCGCCTGACGGAACGCCGGCTTTTAGGCTAACACCATCGCCGGCGATAAAAATAAGTATTCCACCGCGAGCGCCATTGTCAGAAGCATTTCCTTGCGGTTCCGGAACAGCCTCGGCCCCGTTATTGATTATCCTGTTACGCGAGATTTCGGTGCCCAAGCCAAACAGAACAAAAATGCCGCACGACGGTCCGGCTTGGCTCGGCCCATTGTCGATAATATCGTTATCGCGGACGACGAGACCGTCAGTTATTGCCAGCGAAATACCGCCTCGCGCCATTAGCAGAGCCAGTGCTGCTGAAACATCGGGCAACGAGCGATTTACGCAGCCTTCGATTCGGTTGCCGATGATATTCAGGCCGGTAACCATTACAGCCGGTAATCTGCCAAGGCCGGCTAACAAGCTGGTTGACGATGTTCCAGCCTTCGCGTTGAGTTGTGAATTGTTTGTCATGACGGTCGTGCCGTCTTTTTTCCGGATTGGGGCAAAAGCTTCGACGCCGATACCGTTTCGTCCCATCGAGAATATTCGATTGCGCTCGATGTGAATGTCATAGAGCGGCGGACCCATCTCATACGTGACGCCATTACCCGGTTCGCCCGGTGTTTTTGGCGGAACATGTTCAGGATTCGGATCGCAAGGCCCTTTTTTTACAATGGTTCCTTTCCACGAAGCATATAGCCGTTTGATACCGTTTTGGTCGATCATATCCACACTGCCGAGCGTGATGCCGTTACCGATACCGCCGACGATAAGATTGTTTATCACACGGACGCGTTCGCAACCGCCGGCCAGTTGCAGACCACCGGCAGCTTTGTCAGCAACCGCAAACGGCTTGGCTTGATACTCGGTTAGGCTGCCGCGTCTTAAGTTTGTGAGTATTTCGGGACGTAAACCATCGACAAACCTTTTTAGCATCTGCACCTTTATCTGGTTATGCTCAAATTCGATGTCATCGCCGGAAAGGAACACGCCGGGGCTGTCTGTTTCGACATCTTCCATTAGAACGCGGCAGTTTGTGATCGAAACAAAATACCCCGTGTGCATTCTGATGCCGCTCTTAAATCCGGCGTCGATCCGTAAACGGTCAAGGCTGATATTCGTAAGTCGCCCGATTCGCCCTCGCTTGTCACCCTTCTTCTTCTTAATAATTTTTTCAATAAGAGCGTTTTCGATATCGTCGCCCAATAGAGTTGCCGCGTCGTCTCCGCCTAGCGCGTCGCCGAGCAGCAAAATGCCGCCGGCCGGGCCGATGAGATTCATCGTTTCGACGGACACGTTACTCACGCCGGCGATTGTTATTACCGGTAATTTATCGTCATCAGCAAAGACCTTAGTTCTATCGCCGCAACCTCTCACGATGATAATCGCGTCGCGATCGTACTGCTTATAAATAATGACGTTTTCGTTATATTTGCCGGGCAGAACGCAAACCTCGCCGCCTGTTTTTGGCAGCGCGTCGATCGCGTCCTGAATTTTTATAAAATCACCGTGCGAGGTGACGCCATCGCCGACGCGATATGTGCAGCAGGTTTTGAGCTTTGTCAGCGGCTGAAAAATACGTCGGCAATCTTCGATCTCGGTTTTAGACGGGTCATTTGTCCAAGTTACCTCAGCGAGCGGGACGCGGTGGTAAAAAATACCCTGCGGCGGTCTGCTATTGACCAATGGCTGAGTCGTGGCGTCGACGCCTTGCCCGACGCGCACCTCAAACGTCCAGTAATCAGACGGCGTATATTTTCCGGCGCCTTCCAGCTCGAATGTCAGCTTAATGCCAACTTTGTCGGGCAGATCGGTTCCGGCTGCGATAGTAAAATCGTTAACCCTTTCTATGCTGTTCCACAACCGGAAGAAATGTTGCTTCTCTTTACCGCCCGAAGTTTTTGGCGGCACCGAGCCGATAAAAACATCGCTCGCGGCGGCAGGCAGCGTAAGCGTGTTGTCGGCGTTGAGCGTGACATTGTTGACGCCGTAGATCACCTGCCAGCATCCGAGCCCTGCGTCGAATTCGAGCGCTTCGAGATAAAACGTGTTGATGCCGCAATGCGCGATCGCGTTTTGGTTTGCGCGGATCTCGACTTTTTTCGCCGTGGCGTCAAAAACACCGCGACCGACAAGCCCGCCGTTAAACTGCGACCATTTGAAATAACTACCGGTCTTTTTAGTTGGATCGGTGTCGGCAATCTCGATGCGATAAAGCCGATGCTCGAAACCTGTGTAGCCGCCGCTCTCGACCACCGGACAATCGCCGTCGGTCTCCTGAGTGTCGCTTAGCTTCGCGATGAGTTTGCCCTTTAAATTGAAATCGTCTTTGAGTTTCGGAATTATCGAATCGCACGTCTCGCCGTCCGCCATTCTGAAGAGACGAAAACGATACGCCGTCTGCACGCGCTCGGTCGTATCGACGCCGCCGAGAGCCGGCTCGATCAGCATATCGGGTGCCTGAAACGGACTCAATTCCTCGAGCCATGTTTCGAGAATCACTGCGTCGCGGAGATTATTTGGCAGGTCGCTAACTTGTCCCGGAGGCGGATTAAGATATATCGCGGTGCGAACCAAGTCTTGAGCAGACTCGACGAACAGACCGTCGGCCCATACGCGGCCTTTATTTACCGAGACTTCAACATGATCAGGTGCTCCCGCTGGTAATGCCACGGCCTTTGTAACCTTAAAACTATTCGGAACTTCCGCCGGAATTGCCGCCACGCCGGCGCCGAAAGCATCGCGGCCGGCCGTCTCCTGCCATTCGCCGATGACCTCGGTCTGCGCATTCCAGTCGCGGTCGAGCAAAACGCGCCCTTGCTGGTGAAGAGTTCCTCTGAAGTTTTGCGACCTGTCTTTGTTCCAGGCTGAAAAATCGCCTCTCATAATTGCCTCCTTTTACGTTACGGGGATCAAAAGCGGCCTGATCCCAACCGGCATAAATTCGCGAAATCTGATCTGTAAGTTGCGCCACTTGTGCGCCTCGCGTAAAAAATTAAAAGCTCCCATCTGATCGTTGCTAGGGCCTTCTTCGAGAATGCGTTGATCGCATTCGAGCGAGAGCTGGCAATACGCCGCGTTGCCAAAAAGCTCACTTGTAAAAATAAGCCGTGCGTCTTTGCCGCTAACGCACTTAAAGTTTTGCGGCAAGCGGTTTTTGACTTCGTCCGGCGGCGGCAGACTCGCGGAATCATCGGCAAAATAGCAGTACTTCAGACAGCCGACTTGTTGATCGAAAGCCTCGATCACATCTCTAAAAATCCCGCCGCTGCCCTCCGCGGTTGTAACTCGAGTGCGTCCGAGAATCGTGACATTTTGAATTACCGTATCGCCCGCGTAGCCTTTGACATTATCGGTAGCGCCTGAGATCGCAAATCGGTCGATCGTCGTGCCGCCGCCGCTCAGCGGAACGGAAACCGGTATCGACTCGATGATCGAATCCGTAATGCAAAGTCTGTAACCTTCATCAGTAAAACATGCGCCGCTAACCGAGCGTTGAATGATAATGTCGGGCTTTTGCTTGAACGCCGTTTCTTCGTCTCCCACCACAAAACCGTAATCATTTTTGAGCCTGATTCCCGGCAGCAACGGCGCACGCGTTCCGTTGTAACGCTCGAAACCGCCCGGATCGAGCGTGCAATTTAAGATCTCAAGCTTGTTAAGCGCAGCCCGCGCGATCAGCGGCAGAGAACGTTGCTGGGCGAGCGGCAGCGTCGATGCAAAGTCTTCGCTGCGGGCAATGTACAAACCCTCGATCCGCACGAATAGCTCGTTCATCATCGAATCGAGACGGTCTTGTTCTTTTTTGCGTTTCACTGCGTCCGCTTCCGTGCTGAAAATTTTCGCAGGCCGAAACGCCAACGGACGTTTTAACTCGACTATCGGCCGTTGATTATCAGCCGAGCGAATAATAAACGGCGCGTAGAGTTTTATGCTCCGCAAGCCACCTTCGTTCGCAATGTCGGCCGCAGGAATTGTGTTTATATCCAGCGGATGCGTGCGGCTATCCGTGATCTCGATCACGATCGGCACTTGTCCCAATTTTGTCGGATCGAGCTGCACTGTGTCGCGCGCACCCTTGAGCGCATCTTCAACTGCCTTCTGCAACGTCGGCCCTTGCCGCAAATTTACCGTTTTATAAATTACCGACGGCGTTTGGTTGTGATCGAATTCCTTCGGCAGTTTGTCGTATGAGATTGGATGAGCGCCCACCTCGCCAACTGCGCCGTATGTGAATGTCAGCAACAGATCGCTGAGCAACGCATCAGCACGCGTGTTTGCGCCTGCATGAGTTGTCGCGTCCTTTAATTTGCCAAAACCAATACAAATTCGGCCGCGATCTGGATCGATGGCAATGTGCCTATCGCCGAGTGGCGGATTGAGTCCGCGTTCCCACGCGCAGAGATTTTCACCGCGGATCGTCCAGTTACGTGCTCCCGTTCGGTGCAGCCAATTTTGATCTGGAAAAGTTCCATGTGGAATGTGAAGCTGCAGTCCGACATCCGTAATTTTCAGATCTTCGAGTTTCGGATTGTTTTCGTCATAGCTTGCGACCGAAACGTATTCGTGCGGCGCGGTGAACGACGCGGCGGCAAACGCTTCGAATGGCTGCGGCGTCGGCGACGCGAGCGACTTGTCGTAAGCCTTCCATATATCAAGTTCCGAAACACGCGACATCGGAATCGGTCCCGGAACCTGATCGGCGGTCGAAACCCGTGGCGCGATCGCCGACAGATTCAACCCGTTCTCGGCCTCTTCGCTTTTTGCAAACAGCTCGTATCTGTTTGTATTAAATAAAGTTACTGGTCGTCCGCCTGGCCTGTTGTCCTTGGGTGCAGTCTTGACATACGGATTCGAAAGACCGTTGAGGGGCACGGGATCGACGTTTATGCGCACGACACGCGCGGCCTGCGCGTTATCGGCCGTCTCGAGTGGATGTGCGTCAGGCGTGACCTTTTTAATGTGACGCACCTCCGGCTTTATATGATCCGCTTCCGGCTTTATCGCGTTCAACCGAAATGCGCGCAGCCGCCAGAGATAGATCGCTAAGTTCGGCAAGTTGTATCGAACCTGACCGATCTCATGCGGCTGAACGTCGGCGACGTGTGCGAAGGGATCGAACGGCGTATTGAGTTGTGCCAGCGCCGACGGATCGCGCAACGTGACCGTTCCACCGCGAATCGGCGTGCTTCTCAACACGGTTGCCAAACTGTATGGCGGCGTTCCGCCTTCGTCGGGACGCTGGTGATTGAGGTGCTGATTCCAAACCAGATTTTCGAGCAGTTCGACGCAATGTACGCCCCATTTTGTGTGAATAAACGCAAGCAGCTCGATCGCGCCGAGCGTTCCTTTGCGGCGGCGAAGCGCGATCGTATCAGCGACATCCGCGCGCACCGTCCACTCGTCGCCGGACAAGTGCGAGGTTCCCAAGAGATCTCCGATGTACGGGATTACCCAATCGTCGCAGGTTTCGATAAAGAGATCGTGATAGAGCGACTCGATGTTTTCGTGAATCGCCGCAAACATGTCTTCGACCGGCTCCAAATAGCTGCGAAGCTGATATGCCGCGACACGCTCGCCGCCATGAAGATAAAGTTCGGGTAGACTCTCGTCCTTGATCCGGTAAATTTCCGGCAGTCGGCGGTAAAGCTCTACACGTTTTTTATTCGTCGTCATTTAGCCTTACCTCCGTTTTTTACAGCAGTCAAAAACAAATGTTTGTCATAGAGGCTGAGGATAAATCCATGGCCGCAAGGAACAATCGGATCGAGTTTTGTCTCAGACGGAGGATCGAGGTTTTCCGGGTTATCGATATACGAAATGACACCTTCCACAGTTAGGTTCGTAAAGGCGGTTGTTTTTGCCCACAGCACGCCATCGACATTTTGAGTTACTCCTTCGAGCGTTGAAGCATATTCGCGAACACCGAATCTGCGCCGCCTGAGACTGAACAAACCTGTCCGATCTTCTTCGCCTGTCGCAAGCGCAAAATTCACGCCTAGTGCGCGACGGATTTCAGACTCGACAAGATCGGCGCGATAACTCGGTTTTAGCGCGTATTGAATTGAGGCGGTGACATACTTGCGTTTGCCTAGTTCCGCCATGACCGAAAATCGTCCCGCGCCGCGCGACGTATTATAAGAACGAAGTGTGTCAGCGACGGCTTCGATCTCGCCGCTGCGACCGGTTTCCATAAGAACGGTAACGACCACGGCTGGAATGCTATCTACGAGCTGCCATGCTGCCGACGCAGAAGCAACGCCAGAAATCGCAATCGCCTCGGACTCAAAATCTTTAAGGCTCACAATTCGTCCGAGACTTTGTACCTTTCCCGGCGCGGCGTTGCGGGCGTTTTCGCCATCTTCAGGTTCGCTTCCGCCGGTTGCGACCGACGGCATCTGAATTTTGTCGAGATTCTTTATCTTTGCCGACGCCTGAACCTTCGTATTATCTTTTAGCGGACCGAAAGCTCCGGAACCAGTTCGATAAATTGCAGTTACATTTTTTACGCCGGTCGTCAGTCGCGCGCCAGATTTACCGTCGCCGAATTGCACCCAAGAGTTTCCGTCGGCGTCTTCGCGGACAATATAAATCTGTTCATCGGTTCCGCGATCGAAGAAGCTATCGACCTTTGTCCATATGCGGCCGTCAACGTAAATCTCGGCCTCGGGCGTCTCGGGCGGTGTGTCTTCGGGCACGATATGATAAGTGAGCGGTGGTTTTGGAATCTTGAAATTCTGAAACACCAACGTTGTATCGCCGTTGCCGAGCGCAACTTCAGCTTGCGTTTTGCCTTCGTCGGCGTCGGCGAGATTGCCGAAAACGGTAGTGACCGGATTCTCATTCGGAAAATCCGCATATCTAACCGAATCCGACAGCGTGATAGAACGCAGCTGTTTGTACTTAGAAGTTGCGAGCAGAAACAATGCTGGAACCTGACTAACGGAACGCAAATAAGAGTCAGTGTCGCTTTTTTCGAGCATTATTCGCCGATCTTTTAGAGTTTTTACTTCATCCGCCGTTCCGTAAAAATTTATAGTATTGCCTTGTGTAACAGTGGTTTCTTCTTTGGCACGTTTGACTGTAAGCAGCGGACTCAGCGTTTCATAAAGCATGAAGTCGCGAATATCGGCAATCCGGTATTTGACCCCGTTTTCGGAAACGGTCAGCTGCTTGTCGAACGTGATCATCGACGAGCTGCCGGTCATAAGTCCC
>JANOGL010000156.1:0-6494 GCA_031405985.1 Acidobacteriota bacterium
GCAACGGTCGTATATTGATATTGACATTTAGGCTCAGCAGGACTACGCTTTTTTTCAAGTAGTAAAGTTACTCACGAGAAACTTTCCCCGGTTGTTTCGCCTTTCGCTGGGCGTGGGATGTAATTCTCAAGACCCGGTAGAGTGTTTTTTAAGAAAGAGCTTTAGATTATGAGACCAATTGTTTTAATTTTTTTAATTCTCGTATTCTGTTTAACTCCTCAAATTCAAGCCCAAAAGGTTGTTAAGGAATCGATCAGATCGCAGGATAGAAACTGGACATACTACTTTTTTGAGCCTGATGGTATTGATAAAGCAAAGCCTGCCCCCATGATCGTAATGCTTCATGGATCGGGGAGGAACGGGCTTTCACTCGTGGATAAGTGGAAAGACCTGGCTAAGAAGGAAGGAATCATTCTTCTGGGACCAGACTCGTCAAATTCACAAAGCTGGCGAATACCTCAAGACGGACCGGATTTTGTTTACGATCTAGTTGAGGCTATTAAAATAAAGCATCCGGTTAATCCAAGGCGAGTTTATCTGTTTGGACATTCAGGTGGTGCTACCGTCGCACTGTATCTTGCTCTGCTCGAATCTGAGTATTTCGCGGCAGCAGCCGTACATGCGGGGGCGATGCGAACAGATGATGGTCCATTTGTTGAACGTTCGAAACGCAAGGTACCTATCTCGATCTTTGTCGGAACAAACGACTCTTTTTTTCCACTGGCGGACGTCCGTGCGACGCGGGACCTTCTAAACACAAGAGGTTTTGATGCTCAGCTAACCGAGATTAAGGGCCACACGCACGACTATTACGGTCGCTCGGATGAGATCAACAAGAATGCATGGGATTTCCTAAAAAAGCATGAACTTAGCGTTGACCCAAAATATGAGAGATACAAATGGGATAATAAATAGATTTGTCCTACTGTTTTCTGTCGCCTTTTCAGACAGCCTCTTTTTATTTGAGAATTTCGCTTATCGCCGCTTCAAATCTATCGGCTCGCCGCTGAGCACGCTTCGTCTCAGGATGTTCTTTGCTGTACTTACGAGACAACCTATCGAGATCGGCATCAAGCGCGGCTTTTTTTACAATTAACTTGCCGAGACCTTGCGTCAGCTTGCCAATCTCAGATGGCCGCACGGCGAAAACTTTTTCGAGCGACCTATCGAGCGACAAAAGCTCGGCACGCAGCTCGATCATCTTTGTGCTCGCCTCAGTATAATCGGCACCGAAAGCGTCGATGTCCGCCTGCAACTCAGTCTTACGAAGAAGGATCTCGGCATACGCGGGAGAAGATTTTATTGAGAATACACCTTCAGTCGAACCCGAATTCGTCTGCGCAGCGGCGAAGACGCCCGCAGCAATCAAAATACAGACGGAAGCCAATATTTTTTTTATAAAAATCACAATTCTATTTTATTGAAGCCCAAAGTGCGCCGGCATCGAACATGATTCGTAGGCAGGCACGTCGCTCTCGATCGCTCCGTCGCCGAAAGTCTCCCGCCGTTCGAGCGTCTCGAAATACGTAGTAATATTATCGAGTATCTCGCCAGCCGAATGCGAGTGATAAAGCGTTTGCCGAAACTGCGCGCCGCCCACCAAGCCTTTTGTAAATTGTCCGGCGAGCTGTTTCATTTTGCCGAGTGCCGCGAGCTCGGGCATTTCTTCGCGGCACATAGAGAAAAATTCGAGCAGCACATGTTTTTTTTCTGAGACGTCAGGAACATACGGTTCGTTGCCCGCAAGAACATCCGCGAACTGCCGAAATATCCACGGATTTTGCATCGCACCACGCCCGATCAGCACGCCGTCAACACCGGTCTCGCTCCATTTTCTGAGGCCGTATGCGAGCGTGGTGACGTCACCGTTGCCTGACACGGGAATCTTCACGGCTTGTTTCACAGCGGCGATCAGATCCCAATTCGCGAGGCCTTTGTAACCTTGCTCACGCGTGCGGCCGTGGACGGCGATGTGCTCGACTCCGCATTGCTCAGCCATCTTTGCAACATCAACGACGTTGATCGTCGCATCGGAGTAACCTGTTCGCAGTTTTAAAGTGAGTGGGATCGTGATCGTCTTTTTAATCTCTTTTAGAATTTCCTCGAGCCGCGGCATGTCTCGCAAAAGACCCGATCCGCCGCCGTTTTTTACGACCTTTGGCGCAGGGCAGCCGCAATTCACATCGAGAATATCGGCGCCGACCTCTTCGGCCATTTCGGCTCCCATCGCCATGCGATCGGACTTGCCGCCGAAGATCTGCACGGCATACGGCCTTTCTTCCTCGTCGAAACGCATCTGGCGTTTTGCCTTTGGATTGTGACGCGTCAGGCCTTCAACCGAAATAAATTCCGAAACCACAAGCCCAACCCCGCCGCGACGTTTTATCAGCCGGCGAAAAGTATAATCAGTCACGCCCGCCATCGGTGACAAAATCAACGGCGGATCGATCGTAATATCTCTTATCTTAAACGGCTTCATCTCCTTAAGGCTGCTCGAAATGCAACCAATAGATTACCATATGTAAAACCCGTGTCCGCCAATTAGGCAAACTTGAGGGGTGCGGACTATAATCTTGGCAGTTTCGTTTTTCGTTTACCTGATTCGTTGTAAAAGCATTAGGAATCCCTTATCTAAAAATGTACTTTAGGAGAAAAAAAATCATGTTGAGCTGGAAGCACGTATTGAACAAAATGTGTTGGAGGGTCGGCTTTTGTACGATCCTTTTTTTGTTATTTTCTTTAAGCGCGATGGCGCAGGACATAACGTCGGGAACGATTCAAGGAATTGTCGAAGACGAACAAGGAGCGGTGGTTTCGGGTGCGACGGTTGAAGCAAAAAATGTCGCAACGAATTTCACGCGTTCGTTTTCAACCGACTCCGACGGGCGATTTACATTACTGTCGATGCCGCCGGGGCGGTATGTCGTCACAGTTACAAAACAAGGTTTCGCAAAGCTAAATGTTCAAAATGTTGAAGTAACCGTCGGGCGTCAGGTTTCGCTGAACTTAACCCTGCGAGTGTCGGGCGTCAGCGGCGAGGTGACTGTAACATCGACTCCGACGATCGACGCGGCTAAAGTTGAGGCCAGCACCACTCTCAACGAAGCCACGATCACTAACACGCCGATTCTCGGCCGCAAGTTCGAAGATCTTCTAACTTTGACGCCGGGCGTTAGTATTACCCAAGGCCCCGATGGCGACGCGATCAACTTTGCCGGTCAACGCGGTATTTTTAATAACGTGAGCCTCGACGGCGGCGATTACAACAACGGATTTTTTGGCGAACAGGCGGGCGGACAGCGAGCGGCGATCGACATCGCTCTCGACGCGGTAAAAGAATTTCAGGTAATACCGACCGGAGCCGGTGCAGAATACGGCCGCTCTGCGGGCGGCATTATCAACGTCATTACAAAGTCCGGCACAAACGACGTTCATGGCAGTTTGTTTTGGAATCAACGACTCGAAGCATTGACGTCTGACAGATCTGACGGCACACGGCTTGATGATTTTAACCTCAGTCAGTTCGGCGGGACGATCGGCGGGCCGATTAAGAAGGATAAGGCATTCTTCTTCTTTGCACTCGAACACATCAGAGAAAAGCAAACCCGCGCAAATCTGAGTACCCCGATCGGCACGGCATGCTCGGTACAAAACCCGACGGTTCAGGCAAACGAAGCGCTGATAAACGGGAGCTTCGATTGTCAGCGACGCGCACTGCTAAACTTTTTCCAAACGACTCGACAGCAGGACGAAGGCCAACCGATAGGTTACAGAGTCAGGAACACGGCTTTCTTGGGCAAGCTCGACGTCGATGTCACGTCGAACAACAAGTTCAGCGTGTCGTACAATTTCGACCACTCGAAGAATACGAACCAGACGTTTGACGTGCCGACATACGGAACTTCTGCAAATGGCACCGAAGGCCCGTCGAAGATCAATGTATTCAACGCAAATCTTTACACCACATTCTCGTCGAATGTCGTAAACGAAGCTCACTTCACATACTCACGTGAAAATCGCCCACGCAGCGCCACGCCGTCGAACATTCCCGCAGACACAGCGATGGGTTTTGCGACGACGTTCCGCTTTGGCAATCCGTTTTTCCTCGGGCCGAATATTGACGAGGTGTTTTGGCGAACGCAGATTCGCGATAACGTCTCAGTCATCAAAGGCAGGCATAACTTTAAGTTCGGTGGTGAGTGGCTGCACAGCTTGAACGATCAGGTATTCAGAGGATTTTTCAAGGGACGTTATATTTTCGACAGCGTTAACGGCTTTCTAAGGTACGCTGCAACTCCGGCGGCTAATGGCTTCGGCCCCAGAGCCGAACGGTGCACGAACGGGACATGGATAACCGCAGGGCCACCCTTCAATCAGACCTGCATGGCAGTGTTCGGAAACGGTGGAACGGGCGGTTCGACGCCGCTTTTGCTCTTCTTGCAAGGCGCCGGTCGAACCGGACTCGCAACGGACGCAACCGGCGCGTCGAACGTCAAGAACGAAGACTTCGCTCTGTTTGCACAGGACAAATGGCAGATCTGGCCAAACTTCACATTCAATTACGGCCTTCGTTGGGAAGCTCAGATCTTTCCGGATGTGGTTACACCGCCGGCTCAAACCGCGTATGGCATCTTTTTGAACGACGCGCGATTCCCGTCCGACGGAACGCTCCCGAGCGACAAAAAGATGTTCCAGCCGCGCCTCGGTTTTGCGTGGGACATCGCGAGCAATCAAAAATCTGTCTTGCGTGCGAGCTTCGGAATTTACAACGCTCGCCAAAACATGCTCTCGCAAGTCGGTTCGATAACGACGAACGGCGTTCAGCAACAAACGATCGCCGCCGGGCCGTTCAATAACGTGCGCCCCGTCTGGCCTAATCTCGTCACTCCGACCGCCCAAACCTGCGACGACGGCCCCGGTGGCCTCCCGTTGACGCAGTTCCCTTGCTTCAGCGGTGTTCGCGTGTTTGACCGCAATTACGAAAACCCCGACATCTACACAATGAATGTTGCCTTCGAGCAGGAGATCGCGGCGGATTGGGCGATGTACTTAGACTTCACGCGTTCAAAGGGCGTGCATCTGACGCGGTTTATAAACGCAAATCGTAATGGATTTTTCTTCCCATATCTTGACGAGACGATGGTCACGAGTTCGGTGGGCCGATCGCTGTATTATGGATTCACGGTCGGTGCCAGAAAGCGATTCACCAACGGTTTTCAGATGGAGACAAATTACGTTTGGTCGCGGGACAAGGATGACGACTCGAATGAGCGCGATCCGTTCACCGACCGCTCGTTCAACGTGAACAACCTTCGTCTCGATTACGCATTGTCAGACCGCGACATATCGCATAAATTCAATGTTTATGCGTATGCTGAGCTGCCCGGGAAATTCCAATTCACGCCGCGTCTTCAGGTGCGCACCGCACAGCCTGCAACGCCCGCAACGCGAACTGCGACGAACCGGAACACGCTGCGCAAGGACAACGAATATTTCTCGTTCGACTGGCGGCTCGCACGTAAATTTAACTTGAGCGAAACGGTCGAGTTGATCCCCCAGATCGAGATGTTCAATACGTTCAATACGGACAACCGAATCAACTCGCTCTCCGGCGCCGGCAACCAAAACTCGCTCGTCGCACCGAGCCTGTTCAACTTCGACGGCTTCTTACGTCAAGGCGTCGGCGACCCGCGACAACTACAGCTTTCGGTAAGGTTGGTGTTTTAAAAAACTTTTGCCCGCGAATCACGCGAAAAACCACGAACCAAATTATTCGTGGCAATCGCGTAATTCGCGGGCAGATTTTTGCTTAAAGTTATTTCGTGGTATTTCTGATCTTGAACGGTTTCACTGAGGCAAATTTTTCGTTCGAGTTTTGATCACGAAAATTAGACCTATAACCGCAATTAAAAAGGAAAGAACCAAGACAACAACCCCGGGAATAAATCCCATCATGGCTTCCTCAATACTGGTTCGTCCATTGGTAAGCGGAACGAGCGCAAGTGAAACCACGGCTACCGCCAATCCAAGCAGTATGCCCAATATCCCAATCGCCAATATTATTTTTGGAAACATAATTAAGTCCTATATTTTCGCCTTTTTCAACTCGATCCCGCTCGCCTCGAACGAAACTTCAGTCACCGAGCCGTCGGCATTACGATTTTCGAACTTCGCTCCGTCTTCCTCGATCATGTGATCGACCTGCGCTTTCGATAGAGTTTTGACCGTAAAGACGCCCTCAGCACGAGCCTTCGCACCGGCGCTGTTGAGCGGGATAAAAAAGCCGTGATCCTTCATCTTGACGCGAACGCTCTTAGAATCTTTATTCTGCGCGAGTTCCGCCCAGCAGCCTTCCATCTTGCACGAACGCACGATCACGCCTTCGACGCGAACCGATTTACCCGCGTATTTCGCAGGATCTTTCAACACGTTGTTGATCGAAACTTTTTTCGACTTGCCCAATGCCGCACCGCGTTTCATGTAACTGCTAGTCG
>JANOGL010000166.1:0-15452 GCA_031405985.1 Acidobacteriota bacterium
GAAGGCGAGAATCTGAAACGCAAGTTCGATTATGAAAAGACCGTGGCGGAAAACGACGTAGCAAAGCGACGTGCCGCTTTGATCGGCCCGATCTCACAAGAGATCGGCAAAGCGATCGATGAATATGCAAAAAAGAACGGCTATAGCGTAATACTCGACCCGAGCAAACTAAGTGAAGCGATGCTCCATTACGCCGAGGGTGCCGATTCGACAAAAGATTTCATCGCCTTTTTCAACGCAAAAACTCAGGCGATACCGGCTGCCGCGACGCCGAGATAATCCGGATAACGAATTGCGATTTGTTTCGCATTGGCTGATATAATCCAGGTTCGTTATGCCGATATTGGACTCTGTCGCGATTGCAAAGATATTGCCGCACCGTTATCCGTTCCTGCTCGTAGATAAGATCGTCGAGCTGGAACCGCGTGTACGCATCGTCGGCGTAAAGCAAGTCACGATAAACGAACATTTTTTTGCCGGACATTTCCCCGGAGCGCCTGTCATGCCGGGCGTTTTACAGATAGAGGCGCTCGCGCAGGTGGGTGCCATTCTCGCTCTTCGCGAATTTGAGAATCGAGGCGAGAAGATACCGTTCTTCAGCGGCATCAACAGCGCGAAGTTCCGCCGTCCGGTCGTGCCCGGCGACACGCTCATGCTCGAAGTCACGGCTCTTCGTATCGGCAGCAAAGTTCAAAAAATGCGGGGCATCGCGACGGTCGATGGGCAGGTAACCTGCGAAGCCGAGATCATGTGCATCATCGCGACGCGCTCAAAGGAGGAATGATGGACTACGCGCAGTTTAGAGAGTACTTTCAGCAAAATTTTTACTATTTTCTAGTCGGCCAACTAGTTTTCGGCGCGATAATCGGCGCGATTCCGCTGTGGCTCGGAATAAAAAAGGGCGAGCGTAATCTCGGACTTATTGGATTTATTACATCAGTCGTATTAGCCACAGTTTCGCCGCTACTTTGTATAATAGTCACAGTCGTTTTTGTCGTGATCATTGCTCGAAAAAAAAGCGCGGACAAATAATTTCCCCCGATGACTACGTTTATACATGAATCCGCAATCGTCGCCGACGGCGCAAAATTGGGTGACGGATGTCATATCGGACCATTTTGCACGGTCGGAAGCGAGGTTGCGCTAGGCAACAGCGTGCGGCTCGATTCGCACGTTGTTGTTGACGGCAAAACAACGATCGGCGACGAGACACATGTATTTCCGTTTGCATCTATCGGCTTGGCTCCGCAGGATTTGAAGTACGCCGGCGAACCGACCGGAACCGAGGTAGGCGCGCGAAACCACATTCGCGAATTCGTCACCATTCATCGCGGCACATCGGGTGGCGGCGGCGTGACGCGAATCGGCGACGGCAATCTGTTGATGGCGCAGGCACACGTCGCGCACGATTGCCAGCTCGGTAGCGAGATCATTATGGCAAACGCCGCGACGCTCGCCGGTCACGTTGAGATCGCCGATAGAGCCAGCGTTGGCGCGTATTCGGGTGTTCATCAATTCTGCCGCATCGGTCTCGAAGCCTTTGTCGGCGGCTACTCTGTCGTCGTAAAAGACGCGATGCCGTTCGCGATCATCCAGGGCAATCATGCAAAATGTTACGGCCCAAACCGTGTCGGTCTAAAACGCCGCGGCTATTCACGCGGTGTGATCGACAAGCTGAATCACGCCTTTCACTTGCTACTTTCGGCAAAGTTAAACACAACCCAAGCCGTCGAAAAAATCACAGCCGAGATCTCGGATTGCAAAGAGGTTGACCTTCTCGTCGAATTTATCAACACATCAAAACGCGGCGTGGTTAAGTAATCTGTTGCTAATGCGATTAACCAGCAGATGAAGCAGAACACGCAGATCAAAAAAATATTTATCTCTGCTTTGATCCGCGTTATTTGGGTCATCTGCGGTTAATATCCTCCAAGTAACAAACATCGTATGGACAACAATCACGAACATTTAGACACCTTCGGCAAACGCATCCAGCGTTGCTATGGCTGTTTTATCGCCTATCACCTTAAAGACATGTATCTCGGCGAAGATGTAACGTTCTTTTGCGAGCACTGCAAGGACGAGACGATGTTCCACTTCGACGAGTTTTCAAAACTACTCGACATCGCAAAGCTCAATGAAGTTGCGGGCGACCATCATCACTGACCGCGGCTTTAAGCCTCACTCAATTTCCCTTAAAATCTCATTGTGGCAAAAACCAGCAGCAATAAACCTACGCTGACCGGACTCGCGCGTCATTTAAGCGAGCTGCCGCCTGACAAAAAGCGTGCTGCATTAGAGATTAGCGCCGCCCTCGCTGGCGTGAGTTTGAAAGTTAGCCGCGAGTTTATCGAGGCGGTGCCGCGGGCCGCAAAGATTTTGTCGGCAGGCGATCTGCGAAGTTGGGGCGAGCTTGGCCGCCGGATCGCGATGGGCAGCAGCGAGACTGGCGTAAGATTTTTTGCTAAGGGTGTCGGCGGGTTGAAACGCGTTCCGCAGAATGCTCGTGCCGCAGTTTTTCAGATCTCTACACGGCAACTTGTTTTGTCGAGCTCGATCGCGCTCGGGTCGTTCGAGCTGATTCCAAAGATTGCAGCCGAAGTAAAAGACAAAAAACTGCTCGCTGACATTCTAAGTCTCGCCGCCGAGATCGCACAGCGCAGCGCAAAACACAGCGCCGATTTTCTCATGCACACGCCCGCGACTGCACGGGCGATCACTGCGTACGTTGACGCGCGCGTGAACGAAGCGGTCTTTGTACTCGCAGGAGATTTTGCACACCGCACCGGCGGGCTGACAGCGGAGTTGTGGCAAATTCTGCCCGAAGCGTTTGAAAATCTGTCGGCCGACGCAGCGGTGCGGCTGATTCAAAGCGCGTCCGAGTTTCTCGAATTTGGCGGCAGCGTTACGCTGCATTTCGTCTCGTCGGGCAGTAAGGTTTTGTCCGACGCGCCGAGAGCGTTTGACGATTGGACCGCGCTCTCACGAACGATCGCTGTTCACGGCAACGCAGTGCTGATCTCGTTCCTGCGTGCGACACCGAAGTTTGTTTCGCAAATGTCGGCACGGAAAAATATTGAGGAGACCGCAATTCGCCGCGTTCTGCAGCTAACCATCCGCATCGCCGAGACGGACGCCGAAAGTGCTTTGGCCGCATTTAATTCGAGCGCCATGGCGTTAAAAAAAGTCTCACTTGCTCAGTTCGAAGATTGGATCACCGGCGGGCTCGTCGATCTGGACGAAATGTCGGCAAAGGCTCGTCGAAGCTACTTCGCTCTCGAAACCCGAGATTCGAACGAGCGCCTGCATAAAACCCGCATCGGTCTGCCACTCGAAACAGTCCAGCACGTTCTGCAACTCTACGTCGAAGCTCTGACCGGCCGCGACGTCGAGATCGCGCCGCTGACCGCAATGCCGCAAGAAACGCGAATCGGTGACGGCAAAGCAATCTATCTGCCGACTTCAATTGCAGAGTTCTCCGATGATGACAAAGACTTCCGCCTCTACAAAGTTCTCGCCGCTCACGGCGCAGGCCAGATCGAATTCGGCACCTTCGCCCGCGACACCGTCGAGTTAAGGGCCGCATATACGGAGTTAACCGAGCTATATTCGATGACTGCCGAAGAGCGAGATGCATTCTCACTCGATGGCTATCTCGACAAAAGCTCCCCTCCTTACGCGAGGAGCGAGGTGGCAGCGGCTTCCGCTGACGGGGCGGTTCTCTTGCCACCCGACTCGGACTATCGCGAAATTCTAAAATCGTTCCCTGAGCCACGCCTCGCGCGCAAGATATTCGGCACAATGGAAAACGCGCGCATCGATAATCTATTGAGACAAACGTATCGCGGCCTTCGGCGCGATCTCGATCTGATGCAGTCATTTCTGAGAGCAAATCGACCATACATTTTCGACCTGCCGATTCACCAAGTACCGTTCGAGCTGCTGTTTCAGATCACGCTCTGCGGCGGCGCAACGGACGACGCAAAAATGTTTTACGGACAAGTCGTATCCGAGATCGAGAGTGTTATTGAAACGGCATTTCACCACAGAGACACCAAGACGCAAAGAAATTTCAAACAGGATACGCAGGATGGACAGGATATAGATTTCGCAGACAAGAGAATCAGTGGAGAAAATTATCCTGTTTATCCTGTGCATCCTGTTAAATTTCCCTCTGTAGCGGATTCACTTTTGGCGACTTCGCGCGTTTATAATCTGTTCCAAAACATTACACCCGAGCAGACGCAAGAAGCCGAATCGGACAACACTGAGGAGAAAAGTGAGTTTGCCTACGACGACAAAGCCGCCGCCGAGTCTGTGACCGAAGATCAGGTCAAACACGAGCGGCAGCAGCGGGCGCAGGACATACGCGATCTTTTTAACGCGTGGAATTCGCTCGACGACGAAGGCGAGCCCGACGACCTGCACGGAAGTGAGGCCTGGTCGCAGATGGACATGCCCGAACACGCTCTTGAGGCGGATGATGTTGCCTTCGCCTACGACGAGTGGGATCGCGAGCTGAACGATTATCGCGTCGGCTGGAGCCGCGTCATCGAGAAGAAAGTAAAACAAGGCGATCGCGGATTTGTCGAATTGACGCGCTCGCGTTATCGCGGCGTCATCTCGTCGATCAGACATCAGTTTCAACTGATGAAACCCGAAAATCTAACTCGCATCAACCGCGAGATCGACGGCGAAGATTACGATCTCAATGCCCTCGTCGATTTCGTCGTTGACCGCAAAGCCGACGGCCAGCAGTCGGAAAATATCTACACAAAACGCCTCCGTAAACAGCGCGACGTTGCCGTCTCGATCTTGCTCGATCAGTCTTCGTCGACGGCCCGCACGATCACGCGAAATCCGCTGCAGCCATACACTTATCCCGGCCGGCGAATTATCGAGATCGAAAAAGAAGGCCTCGTGCTGATGAGCGAAGCGCTCGAGGCCGTCGGCGACGTTTACTCGATCAACGGGTTTACGAGCGAAGGGCGGCGAAACGTGAAATTCTACGTCGTAAAAGATTTTGACGAAAAATATTCTGAAGACACCGAGCGGCGCATCGGCGGCATCACGTTTCAAAACAACACGCGTCTAGGCGCCGCGATTCGTCACGCGTCGCACAAACTGCTGCGACAAGAAGCGCGAACAAAGCTGCTGATAATACTAACCGACGGGCGACCATACGATCACGACTACGGCGATGCACGCTACGCCCGCGAGGACGTCCGCGAAGCCCTCACCGAAGCAAAAACGACCGGCATCACGCCATTCTGCATCACCATCGACCGCGAATCCGAAGCCGAGCTCCGCGACCTCTACGGCGACGTCGGCTACACAATCATCGACGATGTAATGACGCTGCCCGAACGCATGCCGAATATCTACCGACGACTTACAAGCTAATGGTTAAAATCGAGGAACTTGGCTTTAAAAAGACGCCGCTTGGCGACCTAACACTTCGCCGAAGGCCGGAGCCGCTTCTTCAAAATCGCGAAGTTTTTGAGATCAAGCTCGGCGACGAATACCTGATGTCGAGCCTCTTTAACCTTGCCGAGCGAGAACTCGCGCGACTTGGTCTTGCCCCGCTCGCTGGGTGCCTGGATGTCTTGATCGGTGGTTTGGGATTGGGATACACCGCCGCCGAGGCATTGAAAAACAAAAACGTGAACCGGCTGCTCGTCATCGATCTTTTTCAGGCAGTGATCGACTGGCACCGGGCCGGACTCGTGCCCCTCGCAAATGTGCTCACACAAGACGCCCGATGCGAGCTGCGCCAAGGCGATTTCTTCGAACTCGCCCGCACGGGCTTCGATGCATTGGAGCAGGAGCGTAAGTTTGACGCGATACTTCTGGACATCGACCATTCGCCCGAACATTTCCTCGAGCCGGGAAATATGACCTTCTACACATCCGACGGACTCAAGTCGGTGCGAAGCCAACTAAACCCCGGCGGCACCTTCGCCCTCTGGTCCGGCAAAACCGGCGATGACAACTTTACCGAGCACCTCAGAAACGTATTCGGCTCCGCCGCCGCCCACAACATCGAGTTCCCAAATCCCTACACCAACTCAACATCCGTCAATTCCGTCTACGTCGCCCAGAGGCATGGCCGGTAAGGATGAACGGTCAGGTCACCGAGATAAAATCTCAGCAAACCGGTTGCGAAGCGCGAGCTCTAATTCTGCAAAGCGTTCCATCGACCAGAAAGGAATTTCCGCCGCAAGAACATTGATCTCATCTTGTCCTTGAAATTGTGGTTCGAGGCGGAGAGGTTGCGGGACCTCTACGGCGACATCGGCTACACGATCATCGACGACGTCCTGAGCCTTCCCGAGCGTATGCCGAATATTTATCGGAGATTGACGAGCTAGTACGAATTTTCGAGCTCGAATTGCTCGTGTTTTACCCACTGGCGGCACGACATCCAGATCGTTTGACCGTCGCGAGTGACAAGCTTGACCTGACATGATCGCGTTTCATTCAGATCGTCAAAAGCAAAGTACTGCGACCAGCGACTGGCCGAACCGTTGATAAAGATCGAGACCAAAACACCAAGCCCACAAGTCAAAAAGAATGTCGATATTTTTAATGCGATCCCATGCATAGTTTTCCCTCCAAAATTTTTAGTTAAGGTCGATTCCGGCGAATCAGCAGCCACACGAAATGTAAAACTGCGCATTCATCTCCGCAGCCCACCTTCCGTCTTTTATTTTTATCAGTTTGCCTTCGAGATCCGGCTGATCTACATCGGTGTCACAATAATCGCCGAGTGCCGAACTCCGAAAGCGCCCGGTGAATCGATAGCTGATCCCGTTAATGGTTTTTGTTTGAAATGAAAGCTCTCGGTTGCTAACCGCTATTCGCGCGAACGTAAATTCATTGCTGGCGAGCACAAACCCTTTCGGCACGATCGGCCGATCAACGAATTGTCCGTTCTCTTCAGAAGTTTCGCGAGTTTGCAGATAAACATGATCGATGTCCGAAAAAGCCTTCGGCACTTTTTCGGATTCCAGATAGTACCAGTCGCTCGGGTCCCAAATCTCTGGGTTTGGTATTTCCACATTTTTGCTTTCGACAATAGTATCTGTGATCGCAACGGCCTCTTCAGCGATTGCCACAGGCGGAAGCGCCTGAGTTGGAATGTCTTGTGTTTTTGCTTGAACAGGCAAAAGTGAAAACAGATACTGAGCCGTCGCTGAACTTGTAAGCCCAATGACAAACGTTACCGCTAACACAAAGCAGTAAAATCCAATTCGCAAAATCGTCATAGTATGCCTCCAAAATCTTTGGCTATTTTGTCGCTTAAGCTAAACGCAACGAAGCGTCAACACACCATCTAGTTAATGTGGCTTCCCACACAGTTGAAAAGTAGAAACACCGCTGTTGAATCGCCGGAAAGATACATAGAATTGTGATTGCACGGAATATTGCTATAATCCGGCTCATCGTATGTCCATATTGATCGCGGAAGACAACGAGACTCAGCGTCGCTACTTGCGAGAGCTGCTCGCCGAGCGGTTTCCGGCCCATGTTCCGGTACTCGAAGCAACGGACGGCGAAATGGCTGTTCGCACCGCGCTCGAAGAGCGGCCGGCACTGTCGATTCTCGATATTCAGATGCCGAAGTTGTCGGGCGTGAAGGCGGCGCGTGCCGTCTGGCGAGAGTTTCCCGAGGCGCGGATAATTTTCTGGACGCAGTTTCCTCACGAAATTTATATCAACGAGATTCGCAAGATCGTCCGATCGATCGAGCCGCAGCCGACGTACGGTTTTATTCACAAAAATAATCCTGAGGACCGTTTCGTCCGCTTTGTCGCCGCCGTGCTTGAGGACGGCGCGGACATGATCGACCCCGCGTTTAAGGACTCGTTCCAGCGGCCGCTGCTGACGGAATTCGAGTCGGAGGCGCTCAGGTATCTCGCGCTCGGCCTGTCCAACTGGGCGATCGCGCGAAGATGCAGCCTGAGCCTTCGCGGCGTCGAGAGCCGTCTCGCGACGCTCTACGAAAAACTTTTCCCGACACATTCCGGCGGCACGGATTTGGAAGGTTATGACAAACTCGCTTTTAACACGAGAACGCGCGCATTCTTCGAAGCTCTAAAACGAGGTCTGATAAACAACGACGAACTCGAAAAGAGCGAAAACGAACTCGCCGATTGGCTCGAGCGCGACCGCGAGCGGTATTCCAAATCGCAAAAATAAAAAGATGCGAGTCTCCAACTGTCCAAAAATATCTTCGGCACTCGCCTTCTGCTTTTTACTGACTACAGCTCTCACTGGTTTTTTTGCACAGAACTCCGAACCTTCGCCCACGCCGTCACCGTCTCCATCTTCTACGCCGTCAGTCACACCATCGCCGACAAGAACTCCTTCGCCAACGCCGACGCCGCCGGTTGCACAAAATTTTCATCGCTGGGGTTCGATAACGCTTTTTAATGGCCTGCCGTCGGACAGTGTGCGGGCAATCGCTCAAACCGCGGACGGTGTGATGTGGTTTGGCACTGACAACGGCCTTGCGCGATTTGACGGTCGGCGAATACAGAATTTTTCCCTCGGCAGCGCAGATTCAAACTCTGTGCTGACGCTGAAAACGGCTGCAAGCGGAGAGCTTTGGATCGGAACGCGAGCCGGTGCATTTGTTTATATTGACAATCGCTTTCAACCGATCGTGGGCACGGAGAACATAGGAATATCAACTGTTTTATTGAGTCAGAAGATTTTTCTCGGCACGGACGACGGAAACATTTTTCGCGTAAAGCAAAACAATGAGAACGGAACATTCGCAACCGAAAATATTCTCCCTGAACCTATACGAGCTAATGACGGCAGCCCGCTTGCGATTACCAGTCTGGCAGAAAGCGAAGGCAAGCTGCTCGCCGGCACGTCGGGTCTCGGAATCTTTATCATTAATGACGGCAAGGCGACCGAATACCAACCGACGCCGCGGCCGCTGTTTATAAATTCAATCGCGAAAAGCGACAACGGTGAAATTTGGTTTGGTACCGCCGCCGCTAAAGGCGTGAGTGGTATCTTCCGCGTGGACGCCTCCTCGCTTGCGAGTCGAATCGCCACGCCGACTGGAGATGTTTCTGCCATCAATCCAGACGAAAACGGTCTCTGGGTCGGAACTGAAAGATACGGATTGTTTCATATTGAAAACTCTAAATTGAACAAAACCTACACTTTCGAAAACACCTCGGGCGGTTTGCGCTCTGACACAATCTTTACGCTCTTCACCGATCGCGAAGGCGTCGTTTGGATCGGCACAAATCGCGGCGTCAGCCGCTACGATCCGCTAGGGCCGTTTCAGGAGAATGTCTCGGATATTCCGAACAGCAACTTTATCCGCACTTTGTTTCGTGCTTCGGACGGAAAGATCTATGCGGGGTCCAATCGAGGAGTTTTCGTGCGGGACGGCGACGAGTGGGTTCAGCTCTCAGCCAATGGAAATCAGCCGAGCTATGCGATAGCCGAGGACCGGTCGAAGAAACTCTTGGTGGGAACCGAACCGATCGGCGCGCGTTACTTTACTGCTGCCGATGGCGCTGTTTGGACTCCGGCCGAACACGGCGTTGTTCGAATGCGAGACGGGCAAGCCGAAAAGGTTATGGATGCCGAAGACGTTCGCGACATATTTGTTGACGGTGGTGATGTGTGGGCCGCGACGACGACTCGCGGATTGCTTCATGCACGACACGACGAGCGGTTTGGCTGGTTGGTTTCATCGATAGGTTTTGAACAAGGACTGCCATCGGAAAAGACGTTTGCGATACTTCCTTTGGATGAAGGTCTTTTGATCGCGACTAATCGCGGCGTTGTGACATACCGGCCCAGAACGGTTGCTCCAAAAATTATTCCCGTGCGCGTTTTGAGTCAGCGGCTGCATGATTTGGCTAAGTTGCGTTCGACAATCGAGCTTGACTATCCGCAGAATTCGCTCGTCGTCGAGGTTGCGGGGCAGAGCAGCCGGACGTTTCCTGAGGAGTTTCAGTACGCGTTTGTTCTGACAAACTCGAAAGGTGAGATGATCGAGAGCCGTATTTCGAACGATGCACAATACGCTCCGAAGGATCTTTCTTCAGGCGAATATACGATCGAATCGATTGCGTTCGACCGCGATCTTAATGCGTCGGAACCGCTGTTGATACGGTTTTCTGTCGCAATAGCTCCATTCCCATGGACGGCGACGGCGCTTGGTGTATTGCTTGTCCTCGCGGTCGCCGGACTCGTTTGGGCAGTCATCGAACACAGACGAATTACCCACCGCAACCGCGAACTTGACGCCGCTCGCTCAGATCTTGCAAACGAAGCCGAGCGCGAACGCAGTCGTATCGCCCGCGATCTGCACGATCAAACGCTTGCCGATCTGCGAAAGCTGATGATGATGAGCGACAAGCTGCCGCGAAACGAGAATGTAGACTTTCGCGCTGAGATCGAAAACGTCTCGGGCGAGATTCGCCGCATTTGCGAAGACCTCAGTCCGTCGGTGCTCGAGAATGTCGGCCTCGTCGCTGCGCTTGAATTTTTGCTCGATAACACGATCGAGAAAGAAAAGTTCTCAGCCGATGAGCAGCTCGAGGAAAAAATTAATTTTGCGATCAACGTTCAGCTTCAGATCTATCGTATCGCTCAGGAAGTGCTCACAAATATCGCGTCACATTCCGACGCGACGGAAGTCGGGATGGCGGTCGAGATCAACGGTGACGAACAATTTGCGTTGACGATAACTGACGACGGAACGCGATTTGAGCCCCGAACTGTCGGGGTACGGTCATATAAAGGCCGCGGCATCGCAAACATCAGAGCGAGAGCGTCCCTGATAAATGCGCAAGTTGCATGGAATGAAAACGAGCGTGGTGGTAACCGATTTTCGCTGACGCTTGAGGGCTGAACCGCGATTACTGCGTTCGCCAGTGGTCGTACGCGTGCCGTCTCATTAGGCGGTATGCCGCAAGTGGGAGAATGAGGATCAGCGGTGTGAGTAGGACGAAGACGGAATGTTCCCAAAAGTTCTTTCCCTGCATATACGCTCCGTTTGCGATCGGAATTCCCAACGTAACCGCCCAGTAGATCAGCAAAGGAAGGAAAGATCGTCGGAGCAGATAAAACTGGTCCTTGAAGCGCGAACTGGCATTTTCATTCAGGCTCTCGCTCAGAACAAATAGCAAAAGCAGAAAACCGAAGTAGATAAAAATTCCTTCAAAGCGGTGAAGCTGTTCGGGGTTGACCCAGATCATGTCTGGGGACATTCGATGCAGACGAATTGCGACCGCGATGCGCACGGTGTTGGCAACGATCGTTGTCAGATAAGCGATTAAAAAAGTCGCGGGAATCATAGCCCAACTCGCTTCTCGTTTCCAAAGTCTGACAATCGCGAGCATTAGAAACGCGGTGATGAGAAAATTCATACCAGAACACGAAGACGCGATCAGGTATGAATAGTCGGCGTTCATGTAACCGGCGTAAGACTCGAATTCGAAAGTTTCGCCGGTAACGATCTCGACAAAAATACAAGTGGGAGCCAGCACCCAACGCAGATCGTTTACCGACGCCATCGAGTAAAAAACTTTCAGCCCTCCGGCGAACAATAGTACGACCGAAAGTTGTCCGAGTTTGTGCATCATCGATCTGTCTCTCACAGCACGATCACCTCTCGATAGAATTCATGCGAAATCGGCTTCGCAAAAACATCAACAGTAACGCCGCGACGAGCGACAGCATCAGCCAGACCAGCTCGGGCTCGCTGCCGATGGCAAGATTGTTAACCCCGGTTGGCAACGGCAATGGTTGATTGACGTCGCGCGCATCACCGTTCGGGTTGACGATCTTTTCGCGAACCGCGATAAACGACGTGTAGGGCGTCAGCAGATTGTATTTGAGACCGAGATCGGTGATCGCGCGGATTCGGTCTTCGGGCACATAACTCGAGCCGTAATCCGACAGCTCTGCGATGCGCGAGCGTGCCCACAGGTAACGCAGAGCGCTATTGCTTTCGTCCGCTCTGACACTCGACACGTCAAAGCTATCGACATAATCGCCATCGCCGGTTTTGCCGGTTAGCTCGAATGTGCCAGCAATCGGACCACGCCATTTGCCGAAAACAATGATAGGACGCCGTGCAAGCAGATCGGGAAGATTCGGGGGCTGCACATCGTATGTCTCAAAACCAACGGCGCGCACTTGAACGTTCGTCAAAACCGGCGTCTGAATATACTCGCGAAACTTCAGCGCCATCGCCTCGGCCTCCGACTCGTTTGTCACGACGAACGGCTCGCCCATGCCCGCCTTCGCGATTCCCTCGACCAGATAGCGGTTGACGGACGAGCCGATGCCGAACGAAAAGACGTTCGCGTGACCGAGGTTTTGCCGAATGTAGTCGAACGCTTCGCTCTCGCCCGAAATGTAGCCGTCGGTAACGACGACGATGCTGCGCGAAATGCCCGGCTCACGCGTCAACGCAAGCGCCTGCTGGAGGGCGGGCAGCAACTCCGTGCCGCCCGCACCACGTTGCTGGTCCAGCAGGTCAATGGCGCGCATCACGTTTTCCTGATTTGCCGCAAGCGGCGTCGGTGAAAGCGTGGTCGAATCGCCGGCAAATAGCACGACATTGAAATAATCCGTCGAGCGCAAATTTGAGATCAGATCGTTGAGCAGGTATTTTGCGGTATTTATAGGAAAGCCGTTCATCGAGCCCGAAACATCGACGACAAAAATGTATTCACGCGGCGGAATCTGCCCGGGCGAAACGCGCTCAGGCGGCTGCGCCATGTAGAGAAAAAAGTTTTCGTCCTCGCCTTGGAAAAGCAACAGTCCCGATCTCATCGCGTCGCCCGACAAACGGTAACGCAATATAAAATCGCGATTGCCCTGAAACGGATTCGGATCGTCGAGCGTCAGCCGTGCAACGTCGGAACTCTGCCATTCGGGCGCGATCTCGTGCGACATGCAGCGAAGCTCCTTGATCGGCATACCTGCGGCAATTCGTGTCGAGATATGAAGCGTGCTGGTCGGCGCCGTGCCGTTTTTGAGATATGGCGAACTCACAAATTTCTGCCGCACGCCGTCGGGCGATTTTTCTTTGGACGGATAACGCGGCCCGACAACCGTCGGATAAACGACCTCGTAAACGCCGTCTTCGGGGACGAGCAGCTCGGTGTATCGCAGTTCGATCTCGATCTCTTCGCGCGGCATAATGTTCGCCAGGCTCATCGTGAAAACATTAGGCCGGTCCTCCTCGAGCAAGGACGCGCTCTTGCCCTCCTTCTTTGCTTTTTCAAAATCCTGCTTGGCCTGCTCGCGTTCCTTTATCTTTGCGTAAATCAGCTGGTCGCCGATCCGCATCCGCATCGAATAAACCGCGGCCCGCGTCGATGCCGGAAAAACATACGTTGCGTTTATCGGCCGCGTGCCTTCATTCGCGTATGTCTGCACGACTCGCACATCGGCGATGACGCCCGAAACCGCGATGTCAACACGCGTGTCCTTGAGCGGCAACTGATCGACGCTCGGATCGCCCTTTACAAAAAAATACGGCGAAAGCGTCTTGTCCTCCGCTTGCTTTTCTTGAGCAGGAATTACAAAAACAAACGTCGCGAGCACAAGGCAGACGACGGTGAAACTTAAACCAACATATTTTATTTTCATAGCAATCGTCTCCATAAAGTGTCATCTTGGAAGTATCGAAGCGATGCTATTCGAAAAATAAAAGTGCAGAAATGTCAGCTGCCACATTGTGGCGGCGTAGTAACCACAGTAGCGGATTCGTAAAAACTACGGAAAGTATGCGATGGCCTGTTAGACAGAGGTTTATCCGGCGATGCCTTTTAGCAGAACGCCGACGGCGTAAGCGAGGCTGGCGGCTAGGCCACCGACAACAAGTGTCTCGATGCCCGAGCGCAGCCACGACGAAGTTGACCAGAAACTTTTAAGCGAGCCGATGAGGAAAAACGTTATGCCGGTTAGGATCGCTGAAATCTGAAACTTCGAGCCAATCGCGAACAGATAGGGCACGAGCGGAATGAGTCCACAGATCATAAACGCACCGAATGTGCTAAACGCGGCTTTCCCCGGCGAACGAATCTCGGCGGCGAGACCGTACTCTTCGCTCAGCATCGTTTTTACCCAGATATCGCGGTCCGAGGTGATCAGCTCGACGGCCTGATCGAGCGCCGCCCCGCTAAATCCTTTCTTAAGGTAGATCTGTCGAACTTCTTCCCGTTCGCCCTCGGGTTCAAGATCGATGTGCCGATGTTCGATTCGTTCGATCCGCCGGTAATCGTCTTGTTCGGCCTTGGTGCCGAGAAAGTTGCTCGCCGCCATCGAGAATCCGTCCGCAATCAGGTTTGCAAAGCCGAGTATCAGCACGACGACCGTCGAAAGCTCGGCACCGGCGACGCCCGAAACCACCGCAAACGTCGTTACCGATCCGTCGATGCCGCCATAGATGAAATCGCGGATGTAATTGTGGCGAACGCTCGATAGGCGTTGCGCTATCGCCTCGTGACTGTGTTCATGCTCGAGATCTGCCATGATTAAATATTAGACTGCTTTTACCCGACCAACAAAAAGACGGCTCAAAAAAGCCGTCTTAGAAAAAGTGTGGTGGCGGGGGGGAGACTTGAACTCCCGACCTCGGGGTTATGAATCCCGCGCTCTAACCAGCTGAGCTACCCAGCCACGAATATCTGATTATAGGCGCGCACGCGGAAAAATCAAGGCGCTCGTCGCTCGCAAGCGTGTGCCTGAGGTTGGTAAACTAACACCTAAATCATGCCGACGATTATTGCAGCAAATATTGAGAGCGCCGCGATCTTGCTCGATCTTTTCATAATGCTCGTGGCGGCGAAGCTGATGGCCGAGATCTTCGAACGGCTAAAGCAGCCGGCTGTCGTCGGCGAAATTCTCGCTGGCGTCGTCATCGGGCCGAGCCTTCTCGGTTGGGTCCAGCTGTCAGATACAATTAGCATCCTTGCCGAGTTCGGCGTTATTTTTCTGCTTTTTAATGTCGGTCTCGAAACAAAGCCGCAGTCGATCTTCACGGTTGGCCGGCGGGCTATGACGGTCGGCGTGCTTGGGGTGATCGTGCCGTTCGTCGCGGGTTATTTTATCGCTCTCGCGTGGGGCGGCTCGTTCGCCGAATCGATGTTTATCGGAGCCGCCCTTGTCGCAACATCGGTGGGAATTACGGCGCGGGTTTTGGGGGCGCTCGGACTGCTCGATTCGCAGGTTGCTCGAATCATTCTCGGCGCGGCTGTCATCGATGATGTCCTGGGGTTAATAATTCTGTCGCTCGTCTCGGCCGTCAGCCAAGGCGAGGTCAGCTACGTTGCTCTTGCAAAAACAGGCGGAGCGGCGATTCTCTTCGTCGCGTTTGTCGCGCTCGTCGGCTCGCGAGTCATTAACCGGCTTGCTCCATTCATCGAGCGGCTTCGTCTCGGTAAACCGTTCTTCAC
>JANOGL010000167.1:0-4083 GCA_031405985.1 Acidobacteriota bacterium
GGACTGCGCCTGAAGATTCACCGCAGAGACGCAGAGAAGCAAAGTAAGAAGTGAAAAGTAAAAAGTAAAAAGTGATTTTGCCTTCTTCATAATTCCTCTGTATTAAGCACCAAAGGTGCGTTGGTAATTTAGCCTGTGGCATCGCCGCAGGAACATTCATAATGCACCGGTCGAGCCGCAACGCGGCGTAGTTCGGTCGATTTCATACTTCGCACCGTTGGTGCGTCAATCCAACTCCGCTCTCCACCTGCGGCGTTGCCGCAGGCTAACAAACGCCGCACAATCGGTGCTTACCTCGGGACGCGGGGCATTTCTGTAATTACCTCCGGGTGATTTTTTCAAGCTGAAGAGGAATTAGCGGAAAACATTCCCAAACCCAAATTTCTTCCTCACCCGATAGTAGGCAAAACTCCTGCACAGAAAATTCCCAATGTCCGTAGCGCGGATCTGAACCATTCGGCACCCATACCGGCGGACCTTTTATGAAACCCTTCGCGTAACACACAGTCACTGTACGAAGCGTCTTGAAAGGTATTTGCCCGTATGGGCAACTAATCCCCGGAGATGTGTGATTCCTAAGAGTTGGCTTTCGCAAGAAACCACTAGAACCTTCTTTGGGCGCATCTAATTCGGACACATGAAAAGACGGATTCTTCGGATCCCAATCAGCTTCGTAAAGCGTCAATTCAGTACCGTTGGGCAAACCCTCGCCATTTTCGCTAAGGAAGCCTAGTGGGTCGCGCATGGCTTTTTTCCAAGTTTTCTCGTTTTTTGCCGCCTTAGTTAGTAAGTCAGACGCCTTATTGGACAATAAATTAGTTAATTGTTTTTGCATTAGTTCTTTCATTTCAATTTCTCCTCTTTTGTTTCCTTATAAATAAAACCCAATTATGTAATTCGCAAAAGCGACGACGGGGATCAGCCGACTCATGGCCCCACGCAGATCGCGTAAGCAATCAGACCAGCGGAGCCAGGGAATGAATTACGCACCCGCACAGACCAGCCTTCGTCTTGAGGTCGGGACCAGAGCAGTTTCATTTCCTCGAAGTTCAAAGAAAACCCTCCCCCGACGACGCGGGGATGAGAGACCGGACAGTTGGCGATGGCGGTGCCCACCTCGCCCGAAGGGACGAATAAGCTCGTAATTACCTGCGTGATCGGTAAGAAACCGGCCGACAGTTTTGCTTGTGTCACCGAGCCGTCCGCGAGCTTCCCGGTCGTTACCGCCCCGTCCGAGATTTTGTTCGTCAATACAGAGCCGTCCCCGAGTGCTGTTGATGTTATAGAGAGTGGAGTGAGATGAGCGGCGTTCACCGAATCGGGAGCGAGCTTCGAGCTTGTCACTGCTCCGTCGGCGAGTTTTGGCGTAGTTACCGAAGCATCGACGATCTTTGGCGCGGTTACTGAGCTGTCGGCGAGATCTTCCGTCTTAACGGCACCGCTAGCGATCTTTGCAGCGGTTACGGAATTATCAGCGAGCTGAGTGGCGTCCACCGCTCCGGCCGCGAGTTTCGAGTTTGTCACCGCTGCGTCTGCGATCTTACTCGTCGTTACGTTGCCGTCGCGGATTGCCACTTCTGTCACGGAATCGTTAGCAAACTTGTCAGCGGTTATCGAATTCGCACTGATTTTACCGCCGCTGATCGAAAAGATATGAGCGTCGGTGACGCATAAAGCGCACGCCGCCGTGAGGGAATCGGATGACGTCGCGCTGGCAGCTTTCACGGCGTAGGGCGAGCTTGTTAACGGCTGACGCGGAACGAGCGTGGTGAATGTTCCGACGCTCGCTCCGGGGCGAACTTCGAGCTGTAAAAAGCGCGAAGCTCCGCTTCCAAATGCCGCAGCGCCAAAATCCAGATCGACCGTAAAGCCCCCGTCGCTCACAACCACGTTGTCGCGCACAATGTCCGTGCCGATCTGTGTGCCGTTCGCCAGCGTATCGTAGAGCTTGAACGTAATGTCATACGTCCCGTTCGCCGCCACGCCGCTGTCGGCCAGCTTTCCCTGATAGGTAAAGCTGCTCGTCTGCGCCGAAGCAGTGAGCAGTGAACAGTGCACAGTGAGCAGACAGAACAGAACGCCTGACAGAACCCTGACCATCGACCACCGGCCTACTTTTGCGGTTTGACTTTTTACTTTTGACTTCATGTTTCTAACGTCTCCTTTTGATCTTTTGTAAGTGAATTGAGACAGACCAGCACGCGATCCGTTTCGACGAAATGCACTTCGTTTGTTACGATTCGGCGGTAAACTTCGCGCTCGTTTGTCCGCGTCAAGATCGCTGCGAGTTGCGGCGTGGCCATCTCGACGGGCATTTCGCAATGCGGGCAAAATGCTTCGAGACGTTCGCCGCGACGGGTGTATGCGACGGTTTCGCTGAGCTCGAATTCGATCTCCGTTTTTTGCGTCACCAGATTTTGCTTGTTTCCGCTGTGCTTTGGCGTTACAATTCGCTAAACACCGTCAAAGCGAAATTTGTTTTCGGCGACATCATCGCTCACAAGGTAATAAGAAGTCTTGGATTTTTTTGGACAATGTTCTGACAATTTTTTGACATGAGCCAAACGGTTGATAGCAAAGAGTTTATTTATGAATTCGAGAAGTTCGTGCTCGACCCGAACGAGCGGATCCTGCTCGCTGACGGCAAGCCCATTCACCTCACCGACAAAGTTTTTGACACGCTTCTGATGCTTGTCCATCACAACGGGCGGCTCGTGACAAAAGACGAAATGATGTCGTCTATCTGGGACGAATCGTTTGTCGAGGAAGGCAATCTCGCAAAAAATATCTCTCGCCTCAGAAAAATTTTGAACGTAAACGGCGCTTCGCTGATCGAGACTCTGCCGCGTCGCGGCTACCGGTTTGCGGCGGATGTTAAAGAGATCGATGGCGACACGAGTTTGCTCGTGCGCAGAAACTTGCGCGTCAAGATCACGCAGACGGAAGAAAATGAAGTTCCAAGTTCAACGTTTCGGGTTCCAAATCAGTTGGCGGCGAATCCGCAATCCGCAATCCGCAATCCGCAATCGACAAGGCTTTCGACTGCTGTTGTTGCGGTTTTGTTATTGGCCGTAGCTTCAGGATTGGGATTTTATTTTTGGAAAAGTGAAAACAAAGTTGCGAGAGAGGAAGGCGGCGCGATTCGATTGACCGACGATCCGGCCGATGACTCTTGGCCGAAGTGGACTCACGACGGACGGATCCGTTTCTTTCGCATGGGGAGTGACAAACAGGGCAGGAACATGTTGATGAACCCCGACGGCACAGACGAGACAGAAGTTGAAGTTGGGAATTTTCAAAACTGGTCGCCTGACAGCACAAAATTTATCTTTTCAAAACCGGGCGATAAGGCCGCAGTGTATCTGGCCAATGCCGATGGTTCGAACGAGATCGCTCTGCCGCCTGTCGGCAACATGGACTGGTCGGCGAATAGCAAAACGATTGTTTATCAATTGAGTATCGGCGACGACAAGAACTCCGAGCTGTTTACTTACTCGCTTGAGACTGGAAAAACCGAGAACATTACAAACCATCCGGGATTTGACGCCGACCCGTCGTTTTCGCCCGATGGCAAACAGATAGTTTTTACGAGTATCCGCGATGGAAACGCCGAAATCTATTTGATGAACGCGGATGGCAGCGATGTCCGTCGATTGACAAATCATCCGGCGTGGGACAACCATCCGAGCTTCTCGCCCGATGGGGCGACGATTGCCTTCACGGCAGACCGCGATAACGAAAGCGCAGATATTTATTTTATGAATCCGGACGGCGGCAATGTCCGACGGATGACCGATTGGAAATCTAACGAAACGGTCGAGCCCGGCTGCTGGTCGCCCGACAGCACACAAATCGCTTTTTTCTCCGACCGCGAGGGCAACGACAATATTTATGTATTGAGCGCTGAGGTTTTCGATTCGCAACTTGTTTTGGCGGATGAAACGAATAATCTGCAACATCCATCCATCTCGCCCGACGGCAAACAAATCGTCTATCAAGCCGAGATGCCGGACAAAAGCAGCGAACTGCGCATTTTCGACGTCGAAACCAAACAAAGCCGGGGGGTCACTAAAGCCGAAAACG
>JANOGL010000180.1:0-5077 GCA_031405985.1 Acidobacteriota bacterium
CGAGGATTTTGAAATAGTCGCCGACGCGAGCTTGCATCTTTAGCGCCGGAAACTCGGAACTGAACTTTTCAGTCAACGCATCGAGCGCCTCTTGCGAAATATCGATCGGCGAATATTCGACATCTGCTTTTTGTTTTAGAAAATAATCTATAAGTACCGCAGTCTTTGTTCCATCGCCGGCACCGAGCTCGACGAGATCGAATGCGTTGTCGCCGTTTGCACCATTTGCAAATGCGCGGTAGATCGCCTCAGCCTGCGTCGTAAAAATTTCGTGCTCGCAGCCGGTCAAATAATACTCCGGCAGCTTCATTATCTCCTGAAACAGCCGCGAGCCTTCGTCGTCGTAAAAATATTTTGACGAGAGTTCTTTTGGCGTTGAACTCAGGCCGTTGAGTACGTCCTCGGCGAATTGGGTTAGCTCCTTTGATGTTGAAGGTTCCATAAGTTTGATTCAAACAGGATTTGCAGGATGGGCAGGATTTTTGAAATCGGGTTCTCTCATCCTAAATATCCTGTTAATCCTGTTTGAATTCACCTTGACAATCTTATTCCCGTAAATTGCCATCTTAGATGCGGATGGAAAAAGTTTCTGTATGTTGGACGACTATGGCCTTCGGGCGTCGCGACCGAAGCTCCGCGGAGCGCCATCTGGTTTATCATAAACTTGCCGTTATATTCGCCGAGGGCGCCGGTAGCTTTTTTGAAACCCGGATACGGCAAATACGCTGAGTTCGTCCACTCCCAGCGTTTGCCCCAATCGAATTTTGAGTTCGCGGTTTCCCATTCGAATTCGGTCGGCAATCTCATACCTTTCCATTCCGCAAACGCAGCAGCCTCGTAAAACGAAACATGACAAACCGGTGCGTTCGGGGGCAATTTTCGCGGGCCTCCTAACGTGAAGTGGTACCAATCGTCTCTATCGGGTGATTCCGCATTCCGCACTCCGCATTCCGCACTCCCGGTTTGCCAGTAGAGTGGCGACGAGACGCTGTTTTGACTCAGCCAATCCCAACCCTCCGAGTGCCACAAACGATGATCGCTATAGCAGCCCGCTTCGATAAATTCAGCGAACTCGGCATTCGTGACGAGCCGATCGGCGATCTGAAAATCGTCGAGCCAGACCTTGTGTCGCGCGAGTTCGTTGTCAAAGCAAAATTCATCGCCGTCGTAGCCGATCTCGTGAATGCCACCTTCGACCGCAACAAACTGGCCGCCCGCTGACGCCGCCCGGTCTGACAGTTCTTCCGGAGCAAATCCTTTGCGGTATGCCGGAAAAAGCGGATTGACACTTAAAGTGTATTTGAGATCCGTAAGAAAAAGTTCCTGATGCTGCTGTTCGTGGTTGAGGCCGAGAATGACGACGTGGCCCAAGTCAGAACCACCTGCGGTAGCCGGTGGTTGAAGACGAGCATTCTCGGTCGTTGAAACGATGTTTGGCCCTGACATTAAACCGCCCGCTACGGCAGGTGGTTCCGACAAGAGCTTCGACATCTCAGCATCGACGTGCTTTCGATACGCAAACACTTGTGCGACGGTCGGACGGCTGAGCGCTCCACGATTATCACGCGGAGTTCGCTCACCGATCGAGTTGTAATAACTATTAAAAAGAAAACCAAAATTCGGGTCGAAAACTTCGTAGTCGGGCACGAATTTTTTAAGGATCATTTCCTCAAAGAACCACGTCGTGTGAGCGATGTTCCATTTTGCGGGCGAGACGTCGACGATCGGCTGCGGAATGTAATCTTCGGTTTCGAGCGGCTCGCACAGATGTTCGGTTTTTGTGCGGACGCGGTTGTAAGAATCTAGAAGCGTCGAGGTCTTGACCTCGGGTTTGGCGGTACTCTGCATTTGTCTCAATTAAATCAAATTGGCCGCGAAAGTGAAAGAATTTCGTTTATCCGCTAAACTTATACTTTTTATTCGCGAGGAACATGGACGAGAAGTATTTTGCAAAAAAGGTCGAGCAGAAATGGCAGCGTAAGTGGGCCGATGCGAACGCTTTCCACGCCGAAGCGGGCGATGAACGGCAGAAGTTTTATCAACTCGAAATGCTGCCGTATCCGTCCGGAGCACTGCACATGGGGCACGTGCGAAATTACTCGGCTGGCGACGCGCTGGCATGGTATAAGCGGCTTCGCGGCTTCAACGTATTGCATCCATTTGGCTGGGATTCGTTCGGTCAGCCGGCCGAAGATGCGGCTATTAAACGCGGTGTAAATCCGCACGAGTGGACCGAGGAAAACATCGTGATCATGCGTGGCCAGCTTGAGCGCATGGGCTTTAGCTACGATTGGTCGCGGCAAATGGCGGCGCATCGCCCCGAGTACTACAAATTCGACCAGTGGTTCTTCTTGAAAATGTACGAGATGGGCCTCGCCTACAAGAGGTTGACGCAGGTCAACTGGTGTTCGCACGATCAGGCGACGCTATCTAACGAGCAAGCGAGCGGCGGTTTGTGCTGGCGTTGCGGCAATCCGGTGACGAAAAAAGACCTCGAACAGTGGTTTTTGCGAACGACGAATTACGTCGATCAACTTCTCGACGACATGGCGGAGATCGAAGCGGGCTGGCCGCAGAACGTGTTGAAACGTCAGCAGGATTGGATCGGCCGCTCGACCGGAGCGTATGTCGATTTCGAGATCCTCGCGCACGGCGAGTCGCTATTCTCGGGTCCGATCGTCGACGGCATCACGAGCAAAAGCGATCACGGCAAAAATCGTGTTCGAATCTTTACAACGCGGATCGATACAATTTATGGTGCAAACTCGATCGTCCTCGCGGCCGAGCATCCAGTGATTCAGGCGAACATCGATAACTTCGCAGAGGAAGTCGCGCAAAAGATCGCCTTCATCCGGACCGAGAACACAAAGCCAAAAGACCACGAGATCGAGATCGAAAAAGACGGCATCGATACTGGCCTGAAGGCGATAAATCCCTTCAGCGGCGAGAGCTTGCCCGTTTGGGTTGGCAACTACGTGATGATGGAATATGGCACCGGTGCCGTGATGAGCGTTCCGGCGCACGACGAGCGCGACTGGGAATTTGCAAAAAAGTTCGACCTGCCGATTCGTCAAGTGATCTCTGAGCCGCATCTCGTTCACGAACATCACTCGATGCACGCCTTTGCGCTCGAAGATGCGTTTACCGAATACGGTGTGCTCGTTCATTCAGATTACTGGAACGGGAAAACCAGCGATCAGGCGAAGAAGGAAATGGCCGAGTACGCCGAAAAGCACGGCTTTGGTGAGGCGGCGACAACATATCGGTTGCGAGATTGGGGCATTTCGCGTCAGCGTTTTTGGGGAGCACCGATACCGATTGTCTATTGCGACAAATGCGGAACCGTGCCTGTAAATTTTGACGATCTGCCCGTTGAACTTCCAGAAACCGCCGATTTTTCGGGCGCGGGCGAATCGCCGCTGGCGAGGGTGCCTGAGTTCGTCAACACGACTTGTCCAAAATGCGACGGTCCGGCGCGGCGCGAGACCGACACGATGGATACGTTTGTCGACTCATCCTGGTATTACTATCGCTACGTCGATCCGGATAATGAGATTTTGCCATTCAACCCGAACGAAGTGGCGTACTGGACACCCGTCGATCAGTACATCGGCGGCGACGATCACGCCGTCATGCACCTGATCTACGCTCGGTTTTGGACGAAGGTCATGCGCGATATGGAGCTTGTGCCGTTTAACGAACCGTTCAAGCGGCTTTTGACGCAGGGACTGGTCGTCGGTGAGACGTTTTTTGACGACAGCACCGGCAAGCGGGTTTACTTCCCGGCAGATCAGGTCACCGTGACACGCGACGAAAAAGGACGAATCACATCGGCACGCGTGTCAGAACCGGGAGCGGTAGCGACTGGGTCGGCAAAATCACTGAAACACGCCATCGAGCGTATGTCCAAGTCAAAAGGCAACGGCGTCGACCCCGACGAGATGGTCGAGATCTATGGAGCCGACGCGACGCGTTTGTTCGTGATGTTTGCCGCGCCGATCGAGAACGAGCTTGTCTGGAACGAAGCCGGCATCGAAGGCGCGGTGCGGTTTTTGCAACGAGTCTGGCGATTGGTTTACAAATGGAGCAGTAAGTCAGAACCACCTGCGGTAGCGGGTGGTTTAACGTCGTCAACCACTCAAGTTCAACCGCCCACTACCGTAGGCGGTTCTGACAGGAGACTCCGGCAAAAGACGCATCAGACGATAAAGCGCGTTGGCGATGCGTTTGAGACGCTGCAATTTAACACGCCGGTTGCAGCGTTGATGGAATTGTCGAATGAGATCGCTGACATAGAACCGGATGGCCCAAACGACGCTGAAGTCGTCGCCGTCCGAGAGGCGTTGACGGCTTTGACGCTGATGCTGACGCCTTTCGCTCCGCACACGGCTGAGGAGCTTTATTCGGTTCTTACGGCCAACGAAAACGGAATGCTCGCCAACGCCGCACGCTTTCCGGAATACAACGAAGAGCTTGCAAAGGCTGACGAGATCGAGATTCCCGTGCAGATAAACGGCAAGCTTCGTCATCGATTAATGGCCTCGCCCGACGCCACGAACGAAGAGCTTGAGCAAATGGCTTTGTCGGACGAAAAAGTGCGCGAATACACCGACGGCAAGGAGATCGTCAAGATCATAGTCGTGCCAAAACGATTGGTTAACATCGTTTTAAAAGCATAGAAAACCATACGGTTACCCAGATATCGTCGTTGACACTCCATAGTACCGAACACCAAACGCGCGTCTTCAGCCTGCAAGACCACGTCACCGACATGGACTTCATAGCAGAACCGCTGTAACTCCAAAGCTCCCCTCCTTACGAAGGAGGGGTGGCATCCCGATGCTTTGATCGGGATGACGGGGTGGTTTTTAGATAACTTACCCGTGTTAGTGATTTCTCTCGGCAATGTAAAAACCACCCCACGGCTAAAGCCGCACCCCTCCTTCGTGAGGAGGGGAGTTTTTTGGGCGTTTTTTGTTTTTGCCTTGCTTGCGAAATGTAAAAAAACTAAAATCTTACGTGAGATTACTGCTTTTTAGCTTATTGCACGCGCCCGCGCAAACGCCGGTCGACAAGC
>JANOGL010000211.1:0-6900 GCA_031405985.1 Acidobacteriota bacterium
CAAGCCCGAAACGGTCACTTGAGATTCTGACCGAGATCGCCAACCTCCCGATGGAAGGCAGCACGAACGGCTTTTCCGGCGAAGACCACGATCAAATCCTCTATCCCAAATAACTTCCATGATCTTTGTAGACACAAGCGCATGGTTCGCTTCTATTGTCCCAACCGATCCCAACCACAAAAGCGCCGCTGATTGGCTGCAAAACAATAGCGAAATTCTATTTACCACCGATTATGTCGTGGACGAGACTCTGACGTTGCTGCGAGCTAGGGGCGAAAACAGGCGGGCGATCTCGCTCGGCAAAAGTTTTTTCGATGGTCAGTTGGCAATTGTTTATCGGCTATCCGAAAGCGACATTGCGCGTGCGTGGGATGTCTTTCAGCAATTTAGCGATAAAGAGTGGAGTTTTACAGATTGCACCAGCAAGGCAGTTATGGAAAGTTCCGGCATTGCGTCCGCCTTCGCATTCGACAAACATCTTACGCAGTTCGGCGTCGTCGTGGTTGTTTCTTAACTGGCCACATGACCCGCTACGGTTTGAGTGTGTTTAGATTCTTACAAGGTAAGTGGCGCAACATCGCCATCGATTTCGAGCAAACCGCAGGCTGACTCACCATCAGTCACTCGTCAAGTCTGCCGAATATGGTTCTTAAGCAGCAATATTCTTGGCACAAAGCCATTTGTTTCTTGGATACTGAGATTTATTTTATGTTGTGTGGTGAAAAATTGTGAAAATAGTATCTAAAGGAAGTAGAAGTAGAGGATAATTGATCGATATGGAAAAAGGAGAATAAAAATGAACATCCAAATTTTGCGGTTTGAAAGTCGAGTAAGAACAGGTTTGCTTTTTGCAGTTAAAAAACGCAAACGCCCGTGGCGCAACCTGGAGAAACACAATGGCCAGAGCGGATGATGATTATAGGTTAGTAGAAAAGTCGAAAGCTGGTGATCGGGATGCTTTGGGGCAACTTCTAAAAAAATATACGAAAAGAGTATTTTCTATCTGTTATAGGATGACAAGATCTATTCAGGATGCGGAAGATCGAGCCCAGGATACCTTTATCTCGGTAATTGAAAAGATTGATCAATTTAGGGGCGATTCCGCATTCGGAACTTGGCTTTATTCAATTGCTGTCAATACGGTTCTACTGCATTTTCGCCAAAACCGCACGAATTCCATTTTTATCAATATTGATGATGAGAAATCAGCATTGGATCCCCAGGAATATAAAGACGCAAGACGATTGTTAAGAGGTCCACAGATTAATTTGTTATCTAAAACGCCACCAGGAGAATATGAAGACGGGAAATTTCAGAGAAAGCTATTAAAGTTGCAGCAGGGTCTCAAAAAGTTTCAGCAAGGTCTCAACCACAAGGATCGTCAGATTTTTTCGCTAGGGTTTTTCGGAGAATGTCCCCCAAGGGAAATTGCCCCTGTTGTCAACAAAAATTCGAAATATGTGTCAAACAAATTAGGACGGCTTGAGAAACGAGCCATCGTGTTTTGTAAGAAGTATGGATACTTTGTAGAGGAAGTCGGCGAAAACCGTGGGCTGATGAACGGCTTTCAGTCTTCGGAAAACACGGAAGACTGTCAGCATGTTTGACGCGGCACCCGTCTTTGGTTATCTCCGACACAGACTAAAAATAAAGGAGAAGAAAAATAAGAAAATGTAATGAATAATCATGAAAACAGCCGTCCGCAAGAACACTTTTCGGCGGTTCAACAATCTGAACATACGAAATGCGAAGTATGGGCGGAAAGGACGCTCGACATATATTTAAACGAGCAAGATGATGATGACGAAGTCATTGAACATCTTGCATCTTGCTCTAGATGTCGACGGGAGTTTGGTTTTTGGCATCAGTTCGTCAGTAACTTTGCCAGCACTGTCAAAGGCCAAGAGACTGGTGCTAAAGAAATGGCTCACGCGGCCAATGGAGGAAAATGAGTATGAATACAGAGAATTCACAAATTCTGTTTGTTTTAAGGCGGCTACATATACTCGAGCTTTATAAACCATCTTCATAATGAACAATTTATGCGGCAAAAAAGGACGGCTCTTTTCGGGGCCGTCCTTTTTGCTGGTGAAAAAAGCAAAAATAAGTATCTAAATATATAAGAACTCGAACAGAGCAACATGTTCAAAAATCACTCTGTCCGAGTTGGTGATCCTAAAGCCAAAGCCTTAGAAAACAGTTATAACCTAGCGCATTACTTCAATAATCGCAATGTTTTTTGGCTTACTGGCTCTCAGGGCGAGGAGAGAGATTATGAGCCAAAAGAATCAGAACAATTTGAAACGTCTTCCAAAGGGAATCGAATTTCAAGAGCCAGAAAAAGATTTGCAAAAAGAATTCAGCAAAACCTCATTGTTGGTGAGCATTGGTGTCGCTTTGTCGGATTGGACATTGGTATTTATCTGCATGGTTTTGGGCACGTGGTTATTTTCAACATTCGGCATTTCTGTGGTCACGGTTATTGTCCTCCTTTTTTTTGTTTTTCCAGTTGTTGCCAAAGCCCAACGCGGAATGGAAAACCTGGTTCACGAGTCCAGCCATTACAACTTCAGCCGAAAACATCGATCTCTTAACGACATGGCCGGAAACTGGCTTTGTGCATATTGGCTATTTTTGTCCGTCGGTAATTATCGCCTAACACATATAAAACATCATGCCTATTTTGGATCAAGTGACGACCCCGACAAACAACGCTTTGAAACCCTTAATACCGACAAGATGCCGCGCGGCAACATGATTGCCCTTGTGAAATATCTTTTTAGGGTTTTTCCGTCGTATTGGATTGATTATTGGAAGCAATTCTCTGGAAAGTCTGGCCAGTTTGCGCTTAGCGCAATTCTCCAATTAACTTTTGTTGTTATTGCGGGCATCTTCTCTCCTGGCTTTTGGCTTCTTTGGTTGGTCTGCTGGTGGATTCCATTTGTTGTCTATCTGCCGTTTATGAGGTTTTTTGCTGAATCTGAAAAGCACCATTATAAAGGGGTTGAAAGTGAATTTGACGCCACCTACTCGAATTTAGGCTTTTTTCAGAAATGGTTCCTGCACCCGCACGGAGACGCGTATCATTTACTTCACCATATGGCCCCGCAAGTTCCACATTGGAGAATGGCAGGATTACACCGCGTCCTCTCAATCGTAAATAAGCGGTTTAACGAAGGATCTGTCCGAACTGGCGTGCTGGAATCGGCATAACGAAAACTAAAAATAGGGGGTAAAAAAATGAATGTTTCCTGTGCTCCAAGTCTATTTAATATCTATCCTGAAGCTAGTATTCATGGCGTTATTTTCGATAAAGTCAGCCTTGCTTCCGCATCTATTGTGGCTGAGTGGAAACAAAGAGCAATTGAAAACATTGCCGAACGTAATATTCGGCCTGAACTTCTAGTTGAGAATTTTGCTATTAAGGAATGGCGAGATGCCTACCATCGCTTCGGTTTAAAACCGAGTAAATATCGATCATCGATCGAGCAATTATATAAAAGAGCTTTGAAAGGTGATTTAATTCAAACTCGCAATCTGCTGGTGAACCTTTATTGCTATATCAGCATTGTAAACATGGTTCCAATGGGCGGGTACGACTTAGGGCAAGTGAAAGGGGAAATTGAAATCCGATACACGAAAGCCGGGGAAATATTTCAAGCGATTGGCGAACGCGAACCTTTGCAGAGCCCCCCGAACGTGGTTTCATACGCAGATGACGACGGTATTATTTGCTGGGCGTGGAATCACCGGGACAGTCTTCGAACCGCTCTAAGTGAGGAAACGCAAAAAGCGATTTTCTTTGCCGATTCTGCAACCAAGAGCACACATGATATGGCAAAAAAAGCAATGAAAGACTTGTCAGAAAGTCTTTTAAGCGCGGGCTGTGAGAAGATATCCGAATTCAAATTAGATAAATCAAGCAATCAAACTGACATGATATTCACATCAGCATGATGATGTATAGTCGTAGGTGTTTTCGTCGGCGAAGGACACTTGGGTTTGGGCGTTGGGGTCTTTGAATTCAAAGTCGATTCGCCCGGTTGCGGCGTTCTCGCAACACTGGCACGTATTTTGTGCCATAAGCGGGCTGAAACTCAATTCGCAATTCTGACCACGAGCTACGGCTTTAGCACTCGCGGATTTGTCGCGAGAACCACGTAGCTATGCTCCCTTCGGGAAAGCCTCGTAAACGAGGCTCAATATTTAGAGGTCGGTCGGACCTTTAAAGATTGCTTCTTCAGGATTCTTGAGTGCCGACAGAATGTTCTCAGACACTTTTTTCATGAGCTTCTGGCCCCAGAATGGGTCATTGACATCGTAATAGATTACCCGGATGTACCTAACGTCAAAGGGGACATCGTTTTCATTCGATGAAATTAGCACGACGGGTTTTCTGAGCGCGTGGGCAAGCCCCAATTCATAAAATACATTTGGGTTTCTAGAAGTTAGCTCGGCAACGAGTACTTTTGCATTACTTAGTCCCCCGCCAAACCTGATCCATTATTTTACCGGTCGCAAAGATGTCGTTATCGGCGCGAATCGGCTTCAGGCCAGCTTCTTCAATCGCGGGTTCAAAAATCAACGAATAGTGATTTCCTAGCGGAGCAGCGAACGGCATTATCACAAAGCATGAATCGTTTGCATTTACCGATACCGAACGTTCTAATTTCTTAAAGGTTTCTGTCCGAGCGGTCGAAGGAGCCGATGAGCTTGACACATCTATCACCCGCCACTTGTCGCCATTCTGTTCAATCAGACCGGCATCTTTAAGCACTTCTATAAAGATGTTTTTGAATTGCGACAAATTTGCAGCAGGAATGTGAAACGTATCCACGAGGGCATTATCGAAGAACTGTGGATCCGGTAGATTCTCGCCTCGGTAATGCTGATAGACCTCACCTATATCTGGCGCCATCACCGCCGCCTCTCGGCGAGCAAGTATATCCTCGCCGTCCTGCTGTGGTCTTAGGATACGTCGCGCTAAATCTGTGACTCTAAGTTGGCCGGACGAGGGACGATCAAGCAGCCCGTACTTGATCGCTGAGCTAATTTCCATTCGCCGCTCCCCGTTCAATGTCACGCCAACATACTCCATCGCCTCTTTATCTGTGCAATCGCGACCTGCGTTTTGCTCCAGGATGGCGGCTGGGATGCGTAGGGTTCTTGTAAGTGTGTGCCGCGGAAACTTCGCTTGCGTTGCAGCGGGAGCTGAGACGGTTCGTGTTTTCGCCTTGCTCTTTTTCTTTTTCGTCTTTTTTCTTTTTATAGCCGTCTTCTTGACGGCCCGTGCCTTGCGGGGCTGCGCGGATTTCTCCACTACGGTAGTCTCCACTTCGTCAGACTGTGCTTCGAGGCCGTTCTCTGTGGCACTTGTCTCAGCTTCCAGATATTGCTTTTCGTCAACCATTTTTAATTTCACCTCAGTGTCTAGATAATAAGGCTTCGCCTTTCCAATGCTAGCGAAGCCTCCTTTTTACATGCGAACTAACTTAGTCCGTAGCAAGCGGGATACTTGCTCTGAAATCTACCGCCCCGTCTGCCGAAGCGGCAGCCACCCCGCCTAATCAAGGCGGGGAGCTTTTGAAGATCATATCCGCAACGGCATGACGATGTATTTGTAGTCGTAGATGCTCTCGCCGGCGATGGACATTTGGGTTTGGGCGTTTGGGTCCTTGAATTCGAACGCGATGCGAACGGGCGGCGCGGCGGTGTCGCGAACGCGGACCTTGTCACCGTCGGTTTCCTTTAGCTTGGAATCGGACCCTGTCGCTACCGCTCCCGGTTCTGACACGGCGTCGCTCACCGCCTCGGCGGCGATCATCTCGACCGAGCCGACGTTAGTGAGGAACTCGAGCAGGTATTGCCAGTTAAAGCCGAGCTGCACTTCGTCCCCGGTGTAGTCGGCCTGCACCGTCTCGTTGCCCTCGCCCTGCTCGCTCGATTGGGCCGTGATCTCGACCTCGCCCTCGCGAACCGTGAGGCGAATCGAGCGGTTTCGCTCGTCGGCGATCAGCGCCATACGGCGAACGGCGCCGCGCATTTCGTCGAGGTCGAATGTCGCAACTTTATCGTTGTCCTTTGGCATGACCATCTCGTAATTCGGGAACTGCCCCGTGAGCTTTCGCGTGATGAGCAGCCGACCCTCGGTCTCGAAATAGATGTGATTCGGGTCCTCGCCAAACGCCACGTCGCCCTGTCCGCGAGAGAGTTTAACGAGCTCCATCAATGCTTTTTTCGGAATGAGCGTGTCCATCACGCTCTCTTTGTCATCGATCGCACGCTCGACATACGCGAGGCGGTGGCCGTCGGTCGTCACCATTTTTGCAACGCCGTCACCGACGATGAACTTTGCACCCGATAGCGTAAATCGTGACTGCTCATTCGTGATCGCAAACACCGTGTTGCGGATAAAAAATCCAAAGATCTCGGCCGAGAGTCGCATCGGCGTCGATTTGAACTGCGGAATCTCCGGGAACTGTTCGCGGCTCACGCCCGCGAGGCGGTAATTAGCGCGGCCCGCCTTCATCGTCACCCAATCATTGTCCTCTCGTTTAAAATGCACATCGCCCGGTGCCAACACGCGTGCGATGTCAAACAGCTTGCGGGCCTGGACGCACATCGACCCCGGCGAGATGATCTCGGCCTCGGCGTCACAGCGGATCGTGCAGTCGAGATCGGTGCCGACGATGCGAATCTCTTTTTCGCCGATCGACTCGATCAGGATATTCGATAGCACCGGTATCGTCGTTTTGCGTTCGACGACGCCTTGGATAAATCCCAATTCTTCTTTGAGGACGTTTTGATTGATCTTGAATTCCATAATTTCTCCGGCTCTTGTTTTAAGTATGAAACCTACACCCAGACATTATACACAAGCTCGGTCTCAAATTCGCTTTT
>JANOGL010000229.1:0-6627 GCA_031405985.1 Acidobacteriota bacterium
TTTTTGATATCGAGATCCGCTCGGGCAATCTCGATTCGCGTCTGCCGTATGATAACGGAATATTCGACCACATAGTTTGTGTCGAAGGCCTTGAACACATCGAAAATCCGTCGAATGCGATCAGCGAATTCTCACGGCTTCTCAAATCCGGCGGCAACCTGATCGTTTCCGTGCCAAATATTATGAATATCGAAGAGCGTTTGAAGTGGCTGATCAACGGTTACACGTCGCACTTTAAACCGCTGTCTGCCACGGCGCTCGCCGAGGTCAGACGCGACTATGCCGGTATTGAGGAGGTTGCTCTTCACGTAAATCCGATTCCGTATTCTGAAGTTCGTTTCCTACTTGAGAAATATGGCTTTAAACTTGAGCAGACATTTGCAGATAAGCCAAAGGCGAACTCATGGGCGTATCTGCCGATTGTCGGATTGATCAGGCTAATCGGGAGATTTACACCCGGCGCAAAACGCGAGGCACGTTGGACAAAGGAACTGAATTCCGACGAAGTCATTCTCGGCGGCAACACGTTGATCTTTAAAGCGATAAAAATATGAAAGAACTTTCACATTTTGACGACAGCGGAAAAATAAAGATGGTCGATGTTTCGGGCAAAGACGTTACGACGCGTCGAGCCGTCGCGTCGGGCAAAGTGCTGCTCTCCGCTGAGACGCTCGTGACACTCAAAACTAACTCAACGCCAAAAGGCGATCCTCTCGAGATCGCACGAATCGCCGGCATCGTGGCTGCGAAGAAAACGTTCGAACTTATTCCGCTCTGTCATCAGATAAATTTGAGCAAGGTGAACGTCACAGCCGAGTTTGTCGACGACGGCGTCGCGATCACTGCCGAAGCGGTCACAACAGCACAAACCGGCGTCGAGATGGAAGCGCTGACGGCTGTCTCGGTCGCGGCGCTTACCGTTTACGACATGTGCAAAGCGGTGCAAAAGGACATCGTGATAACCGACATCCGGCTCGAATCGAAAACGGGCGGTAAGGCGGACTTTACGCGCAAAAATTCTTGAGTATGCGACGACGCGATCTATTAAAAGGAGCAATAATATTGCCGTTTATGAGCAAAGCCGTATTGGGACGCGGGACACGCCCCGCCGCAAAGAAAAAGATCATCAAGCCAAAACGCCTCGCCGTCGGTGACACCATCGGCATCATCGCACCGGCGAGCGGAGCCGAACCCGAGAAATTCGACGCCGCGATCGCGATGCTCGAAGCGATGGGTTTCAAGACGAAGATCGGCAAATTCGCGCGCGGCGACAACGGAATTTTTTCCGGCACGGACAAAGAACGTCTGCACGATCTGATGTGGGCGTTTACTGACAAAGAGGTTGACGCCGTCTGGTGCATTCGCGGCGGCGACGGCGCGCCGCGACTACTGCCCGACATTGACTTCGACGTTATAAAAAAGAACCCAAAGATCTTCGTCGGCTACTCTGACATCACGTCGCTTCACGTTGCGATATCGCAGGCGACGGCCCTCGTTACTTTTCACGGCCCGGGTGCGTCGTCGACGTTTACGGATTACACAAAGACGCGCGTCTTCGATTTGTTAACCGGCGCCGCGATGCCATATAAAATCGAACTCGCCGACGGAAATCGAGAAAAAGGTAAATCGTCACCGCTCTTCAAAACCGAGACGATCAGAAAGGGCAAATGTCGCGGCAGACTGATAGGCGGCAACTTAAGTTTGCTCGCGGCGGTTGCCGGCACGCCCTACGCGCTTTCTCATCTAAAAGGCAGAATCCTTTTTATCGAAGACGTGAACGAGCGCCCGTATCGCATCGACCGCATGCTCACCCAACTCCGCCAAAGCGCCGATCTCAAATCCCTCGCCGGCGTCGCGTTGGGCATATTCGACGGTTGCAATCCACCGGACGGCAAACCGTCGCAAACCGCGCAAGACGTTATAAAAGACCGGCTCGGCGATCTCGGCGTGCCCGTGGTTTATGGCCTTTCCTTCGGCCACATCCGCGACCAATGCACGCTGCCCGTCGGCATCGAAGCCGAACTCGACGCCGACGCCGCCACTCTCACGCTGCTCGAATCCGCCGTCACGTGATTTGTAAGCAGTAGTGGCAATCGGGCGAATCTTATTGAGCGGGGTTTTTGCGTCACAAATCCCAAGCGAAATGATAGAATTACATCCGAGGTAAAAGATATGTCGCCGACACTTGAAATAGTACTGGCACAGGTGAAAAGTCTTAGCGAATCTGAGCAAGCCGAACTTGTGCGGGCATTGTCCCGACCCGAATCGAAACGCAACGGTACGAAAGAAAGTCGCTTGGCAAAGATTCGAGCATTTCGCGGACGGTATCGAGGCATTCTTCCTAGCACGGAAGAATTCATGGCGGAGAAACGCAAGGAAGTCGAACTTGAGGAACAAAAATGGCGTCGTTAGTGTTCGATGCTTGTGCCCTCGTCGCTTTTGCTTACGACGAAGAAGGCGCGGACCTTTTGGAAATCTATCTGGCGAGTGACGAAAACACGTGTTTTGTCCACTCGCTAAATTTTTGTGAGTTTTACTACCAAGCCTATCGCCGGTCATCGAGACATGACGCCGCTAAACTGGTGGATGAATTCCTGGAGCTAGGTCTGGTTTTGCGGGATGATATGGATGTTGAATTTTGGCAAGATGCCGGAGATTTGAAAGCGATTCATAAAAGAGTGTCGCTGGCCGATTGTTGCGCGATCGCCCTGGCAAAAAGACTCGATGCCGAACTTGTTACAAGCGATCATCACGAACTCGATGCTTTGGCGGATTTGGGTGTTTGTAAGATCGCTTTCTTTAGATAGGTCGACATCACTGCTCGGCACCCTCTCGCCCTCTCGCCCTCTCGCCTAACGCCCTCACGATTTACTATCTCGGAACCGCTCGAAGATATGCCGTAGAATGCAGAAGCCTGCACGGAGTAAGGGCACGATCTCACTCATCACTCATCACTAATTAGTTTGACGATTTACTATTTACGATTTACTATCTTTCTCACGCACTAATAAATAGCTGAGGGCAACCACATGTTTTCAATCAATTCACGATTTACTATGTACGATTGACGAGATGCTTTCCGCTAGACGTGATCTTTGGGGAAAAGGATACGTGAAACACTCTGGTCACGCTTCAAATTGGAGAAAACAACAATGATAATAACGAAGGTAATAATAGATAACTTTAAGTCCTTCGAACATTTTGAGCGCGAGTTATTTGAAGATGTAAATATTATTGTTGGCGACAATGAAACCGGTAAATCGACAATTCTTGAGGCGATAAATTTGGCTTTAACTGGCGAGCTAAATGGCAGGCGAATATTCTATGAGTTAACGCCGTATCATTTTAACGACAAAACCATCAAAAAATTCCTAGAAGCATTGGCTGAGGACGGAGACGTAAAACCCAAGCCGCCCGTCATATCAATTGAGCTATTTTTCAAACCTGATGATGCCATCGCAATATTCCAAGGCTATCACAACTCTAAAGGCGAAAATCTACCGGGAATACGCTTCTCGATTTCTATTAACGATGCCGAATTCGCAGACGAATATATTGAATATATTCGTGATCCTGCTGAACTTAAGACAATTCCAATCGAATATTACAAGATAGAGTGGATGACATTCGCGGGAGCCATGATATCGCCGTCGAGAATTCCTCTTAACGCTTCTCTTATAGATGCGTCCAACGTTAAGCACGACAAAGGTGCGGACGGATTCGTGGCGTCAATAGTAAAAAAGATTCTTACGTCGAAGGAAAATGCCGAATTACGACTTAAACATCGGCAATTGAAAGAGAAGTTTGAGGCTGAGGATACGGTAGCTGCAATCAATGATCGACTCAAAGACCTGACGTCAGATATTTCGGATAAGGTTTTCTCTTATTCGGTTGACACATCAAGTAAAGCAAGTTGGGAATCCGGACTTTCGACCTATCTCGACGACATACCGTTCCAAATGGTTGGAAAGGGTGAGCAGACTACTATCAAAACAAGACTTGCCCTGCACCGGAACGATGACGCCAACCCATGTCTGGTTTTGATTGAAGAACCTGAAAATCATCTTTCGTTCTCGAATATGAACAAACTCATCAAAAAAATTCGAGAATTGTGCGCAGGAAAGCAATTGATCATCAGTACGCATAGTAGCTATGTACTGAACAAACTCGGACTAAATAAATTGATTATGTTGTGCGAGAACAAGCGAACTGCAACTTTGAAGGACCTTAGTCCTGACACTCAAGATTACTTCGAAAAATTGCCAGGGTACGATACGCTACGAATTTTACTTTCAAATAATCCAATCCTTGTTGAAGGGCCGTCCGACGAGTTAATTGTCCAAAGGGCTTATAAGAAAGCGCACGGCCACTTACCGATTGAGGATGGCGTTGATGTAATTTCTATAAGTGGTCTAGCATTTAAGCGATTTCTTGAAATCGCACAGCTCTTAGACACGCCTATCCGTGTTGTTACGGATAATGACGGAAGTGTCGAGGCTCTAAATCGTAAGTACGAGGAATTTAGCGAGAATGACAAAATCGAGATTTTCTTTGACAGCGACGAAGACTGTAAAACGTTAGAGTCACAAATAGTCAAAGCGAACTTAGGGAACATCACTCCTTTACAAAAGGCTCTTGGAACAATCAGTGAAAATGGAGATATGCTTGATGCCGAGGAATTAATTTCTTTCATGACCACTCCCAGCAGGAAAACTGAATGTGCGCTCCAGTTGTTTAAGTCTGACGAAGACTATGAATTTCCACAGTACATAAAGAATGCCGTCCAATAAAGTTACAATCGCTGCCGCTGGGTCAGGCAAAACGCGAGGCCTTATAGAATTAGCGTTGAAACGCCCGGAAAGGCGAACGCTCATAATAACCTATACAAATGAGAACCTTGCCCAGATCAAGAAACAAATAGAGGATCGATGTGGCGTAATTCCATGCCTTATCGTAGTTCAAACGTGGTATCCGTTCTTGCTACAACATTGCGTACGCCCATACCAGCATTCGCTGTATGGAAAATGCCGCATTTCATCTATTTATTTTCCAACTGACCAAAGAGCATTTAGCGAGGCCAGACGGTTTCTTAAAAGAGACGAAATCTCGACATATTACTTCGTTGGCGACGATCAAATAGTCGGCGACTTTGTGTCCGATTTCGTGACGGTTTGTAACGAAGCATCTGGTGGCTTGATAATTGACCGATTGGAACGGGTTTTCGATTCAATTTATATCGACGAAGTTCAAGATTTGGCAGGCTACGACCTTGAGATTTTGAAATTGTTGTTTGCATCTGATCTAGAGATAGAAGTAGTTGGCGACAATCGACAGGTCATCTATCAAACAAATTATTCGAAAAAAAATAAGCAGTATCGAGACGAGAATATTTACGAATTTTTTTATGATCTCGAAAAGAAGGGCATTTGTGAACTTGTTTATAAAACGGAAAGCTATCGTTGTAATCAGAAAATTTGCGACTTTGCAGACAAGCTTTATCCCTATATGCCGTCCACGCAGTCAAAGGATGTAGCTTGTACGGATCATGACGGTGTATTCTTCATTTCCGAAGCCGATATAGCTGGTTACATTGAGCAGTACAGCCCGCAAGTACTTCGATATCAAAAGTCTCCAAAGACTGCGGGTCTAAACGCAATGAATTTCGGTCAGGCAAAAGGAAGTACGTTCGATCGTGTGCTTATTTTTCCAACTGGCCCGATTAGGGAATATCTGCAAACTGGTGATCTTACAAAGGCTGGCGATATCTCGAAATTCTATGTCGCTGTAACGCGTGCGCGATATAGCGTGGCCTTTGTATATAACGGTGATGTGTTTGAAGGATTCGCATAACGGTCGGGCTGGCCGACAAATCGCACGTTGTCAGAACTTCGCCCATCGATGTGCGGTGTTGGTTGATTCTTGTCGCCAACGGCGACGGACATTAAAGCCTAGGGAGCAGCGAGTAAATGAGCGAATCCCTGGGTAGATCGTCCAACCAAATCCGTCCCTGAAGGGGACGAACAATATCGTTTTTGTTCGACGCATTCAGCGTCGGTTCGAATCTACGCATTTTGACCTGGGGTTTCGCCTTCGACTTCACCCCGGACTTTAGTATTTGTCGCCTTTGGCGACCAAAGCGGCGGCTGACTCCCGATACGTTGCCGAAAACATTGAATGCCAAAACGACAAAGTGGTAAACTTCAGGCTAGTCATGAATACGACGATTGAACAAATAAAGCCTGAAACGTTGGCATTGATCGAGAAGCAGGCCGAATATTTAGGGCTTTCGGTTGATGAATATCTTCGGCGTTTGTTACCTGCCGATGAGCGGGAGCTTGCGTTAGAATCTGAGGCGTCTGACGATGAGTTTGAGAGTGACATGTCCGCCTTTGCCGAGGGAACTGAAGACTTGGCTTCCTATAACGGCACGTATTCACGCGAAGACATCTACGTTGACCACGATTAATGCCCCATCTTTTCGATTCGAATAATTTTCTGCGGCTCGCCGAGAAAAACAGTGCGCAGCCGATCCCGAAGGGCATATAGCCACGTCGTTCACGGCGTGGTTATAGAAAGTTGAATATTTTGAGGGCGTTTTAACGTCCTTTTTTCTTTGGCTTAAGCCGC
>JANOGL010000234.1:0-5743 GCA_031405985.1 Acidobacteriota bacterium
CCGATGCCGCGGCCCTCTTGTTGTTGATAGACGATGGCTCCACGTCCCTCCGACTCGATCATCTGCATAGCGCTATGAAGTTGCGGTCCGCAGTCACATTTTATCGAGCCAAAGACGTCGCCGGTCAAACACTGAGAATGAATGCGTACCAGTGTTGGCACCTCGCCATCCATCTCGCCCTTGTAGAGCAGGACGAACTCCTCGTCGCTCGTCAGCGAGCGGTATCCCGCGATCTTGAAATCGCCATATTTTGTCGGCAGTTTAGCTGTCGCTACCCGCTCGACCGTACTGGCTCGCGAAGCCCATGGGCATTCGGTTGCGCTTTCCGTTAGGTTTGTGTTCTCCAACATCCTCTTGTATTTAACTGAATTATACTCCTATTGACGTATATTTCGAACTAATTAAATTCGCCAAAAAGCAAAGAGTGGATTCAGTCGTGATCAGCCCGCGTAACTGTGATCGAGCGATGACTCGCCGGAGTTTGGATCGACGCTGACATGCAGTTTCTCGGTCGAATATTGCAACTGATAAAGCCGCCAGTAAAGGCCGCGCATCGCGAGCAGTTCGTTGTGTGTGCCGATCTCCCGAAGCTCGCCGTGGTGCATGACTATAATGCGATCACATTTTTGAATTGTCGATAAACGATGCGCGACGACGAGCGAGGTGCGATTTTCCATCACGCGCATCACGGCTTGTTGGATAAGTTGTTCGGTTTCAGTATCGATCGAGCTCGTGGCTTCGTCGAGAACGAGTATTGTCGGGTCGAACGCGAGTGCGCGGGCGAAAGAGATTAGCTGTTTTTGACCTACGGATAATCCCGCTCCTCTCTCACGCACTTGTGATTCATAACTGCCGTCGAGTTTTTGAATAAACTCGTCAGCGTGAACCTCGCGTGCCGCCCACTCGATGCGCTTGCGTGAAATCTCGGTTTTGCCGAGACGAATGTTGTTCTCGATCGAGCCGCTGAAAAGAAACACGTCCTGCAGCACTACCGCAAAATTCGATCGCAGATCGTGCAAGTCCCAATGCCGAACATCGACGCCATCGACAAGAATGCGCCCTTTTTGCAAATCGTAGAAGCGCATGATGAGATTGGTGATAGTCGTCTTGCCCGAGCCGGTGTGGCCGACGAGCGCGATCGATTCGCCCAAATTTACTTTGAACGAAACGTCGCGCAGTACCCAATCTTCGCCTTTGTAAGCGAACCAGACGTTCTGAAATTCGATCTCACCTCGAACCTTGCCGCTCTTCAACGGCCTTTCGGGCGAAGTTATTTCAATGTCACGGTCGAGCAAAACAAAAATTCTGTGAGACGCGACGATTGCGGCTTGGAGGACGTTGAATTTGTCCGATAGGTCGCGTATCGGTTGAAAAAGTTGGAGCGAATATTGTATAAACGACGCCAAAATGCCAACCGTCAGCGCCGTGCCTGTAGCAGAAAAACCAGATATTGAGCCGTATCCGTATGCGAAAATTACTACGGCGATACCGATCGCTCCGATAAAATCGACGAGCGGATAAAACACCGAGTAGTAAAAAATGGTTTCGATATTAGCGTTGCGATAGTCGTCGTTGATCTCGGCAAAGCGCGCTCGAGCCTTCGACTCGGCATTAAAAAGCTGCACGGTCTGCGCGCCTGAAATGTATTCCTGTAGAAACGCGCTGAGCTTTGCGTTGCGCGTTCGCACCTTGTCAAAGCCCGTACGGGCGTGTTTGCGAAACCAGTTCGTCGCCATGAAAAGGAGAGGCACGGTGACGAGCGAGACGAGTGCGAGCTTCCAGTCGAGCCAGAACATGATGCCGATGATCGCAAAGATTACGACGAGATCGCCGAGCACATCGATCACGCCGCTGGTGAAAAGTTCGTTCAGCGCATCGACGTCGCTCGTCAATCGCGTCATCGTACGACCAACCGGATATTGGTCGTAATACGCGACTTCTTGGCGCTGTAGCTTTGTAAAAATTTCGGTGCGCAGATCGAACATCACTCGCTGGCCAACATTATTCAGCAAAATTTCCTGCGCGTAAGAGAAGACAAATCGCAGCAAAAATACGCCGAAGAACGTGAGAGCGAAAAGCCAAACGCCGTCCACACGCTTCGGCGTGATGTAATCGTCGACGGCAACCTTTGTAAAGTACGGCTGCGTGCTGATCAGCACATTTGTGAGCAGCGTAAGGACGAGCGCACCCGCGGCGAGTGGCCAATACGGGCGAAGATATTTGATCAGCCGACGTGCTACGCGAAAATCTCGCGTGTTGCCAATGGTATCTTCTTCGTGATATTTGCGAACTTCTTCGGACACTTCTTTTTTATATTTTAGATTTTGGATTTTGGTTTAGCAATTTGGTAACCGTGACAACGGCTTTGCGAATCTAAAGTCTAAATTCTAAAATCTAACGCGCATGAATCGTTTTCTCGATCAGCACAAAGACAACTGGCGGCGACTCGAGGATCTGCTCGAAATTCAAAAGGTAAGCGGGCTTCGAGGTTTGTCGCGGATGGAGGTGCGTGAGTTTGGAGAGCTCTATCGCCGTGCTGCCGCCGATCTTGCAATCGCTCGCAGCGAAACCCGCGATCCCAAATTGATCAACTATCTCAACAGCCTCGTAATCCGTGCCCACGGCCGCGTCTATCGCGCCGAAAGCCAAGGCTCCGACCTCGTTTGGAAATTCTTCGCCGAAGATTTTCCGCAAACGTTTCGCCGCAACTGGCGATACATGGCGCTTGCTGCGGGCATCTTCTTTGGGGCGGCGATATTCGGATTTGTCGCGGCATGGATTGATCCTGATTTTACACATTTTGTCGCTCTTTCCGGCGTGACCGAGCAAATACGCGCGGGCAACAAATGGTGGCTGGATCTCAATGAGGCCAACCAGATCGGCGCGGGGTTTATCATGTCGAATAATATTCTCGTCACGTTTCGAGCATTTGCGCTTGGAGCGCTGCTCGGCGTCGGAGCATTTTACGACATCGCGTTTTTTGGCGCACACGTCGGTGCCGTCTTTGGCGCCGGTTACAATTTGAATCCGCGTTTTGCCGCCGAGCTTGGTACGTTCGTTGTCGGCCACGGCGTCATCGAGATCTCGACAGTTTTCTTTTGCGGTGGAGCCGGCATGATGATCGGCTATGCGATCATAAATCCAGGCGAGTTGACGCGCGCACAGGCGCTAAAGAAAAAGGGAATGGAAGCCGCTCGCATCGTCATCGGCTGCGCGTGTTTTTTAGTTATTGCGGGAATTATCGAAGGTTTTCTCTCGCCATCAGATCTTCCGCCCGCTGTAAAGATCGCAACCGGCGTCGGCACCGGCATCGCGATGTACTCGTACCTGTTTTTTGCAGGAACACGCGAGTCAGAATCCCGCCAAGTCGGGACGGTAGTGGGTGTTTGAATGTAGCAGCGAGGAGCATTAAATTACAATTTGATTTTAACAACTCGCGCGATCTTCACCCCGAAAGCATTTTTCGCCGCGCGCTTCATTGTGGCGACATCGCCTGACGTGAGGAATTCATCGTCGCCGAGGCTGCCCAAATTCCAACGCTTTACGATCTTCACCATCTCGCCTGCCGGGTCGATGAACTCGGTTGTCGGCGAAACATAATGCCGCAACACGTTTGCGATCGCAGGGTAATGGGTGCACGCAAGCAGAATGTGCGATGAGTTCTTGATCGGCGTAAGTATCTGTTTTGCTTGGGTTTGCAGCGTATTGGAAGAAATGTCGCCGTTCTCGATCAGTCCTGATAGCGGCTGCGCAATGCGCTGGTTGACATCGATTCCAAGCTCTGCAAAAGCGCGACGATAAACGCCCGAGACGACTGTTCGTCGCCCGCCGATCAGACCGAGCTTTGACGGTTTAAGTTTTGCCGTCATCGCTACCGCGGGTCCGATCACACCTTGTACTGAAACGCCATGATCTCCTAAAAATGGGATCGCCGTGCTGGCCGCGTTGCAGCCGATGACGATGTGCGAAACTCCGCGTGATTTTAGAAATTCGATGACGACATTCAGACGCGCGACGAGTTCACTTCGCGGCATTTTGCCGTACGGCGTCGCGCCTGTGTCGGAAAAATATGTGGTCGGAACATCAGCGATCTTCTCCTTTACAAGCGCGTAGATACTGACGCCGCCGATTCCCCAGTCGATAATTCCGAGTCTGTTCACAAAAAGATTTTCCCACGGAACACACGAAAGACACTAAAACCAGATGAACTCTTTTTTAGTGTTTTTAGTGTATTTCGTGGGCGGTGTTTTTTACGGATAAGTTAATCTGGCGTCGATGCCAAGTTCGACCGGGCCGCTGTCGAAGGCGACGATGCGCGAGTGCCACGCCATATTCAGTACCTCCATCTTCGGTCCGGGAAAGCGGCTCTCGAGGTACCACTTCATCTCGTGCTCTGAGCGGATCGGATTGTACTCGACCATTTTTTTCCAGTCGGGATGCGAGACGAGTTTTTTAAGTGCGGCGTCGAATCTCGCATTCGACTTTTGATTTTTCATCGTGCGAAGCTTGTCTGACAGCAACCTCGGATATTCTCTTACCGCAACCGGAACCGTAACCATATCAACAATTAGAAACTTCCCGCCCGGCCGCATCACCCGTTTGATCTCGGCAAGCAGCGGATCCCAATCGAGATAGCGAAACGACATCAGCGAAGTTACAACATCAAACGAATTGTCGGAAAAAGGCAAAACGGGGCCGTCTATAATTTCAAACTTCAGACTTGAGATTTGAGAATTTTTTATTCGTGCCCGTTCGATGATTTTACTAGATTCGTCGACGCCGGCGCCGGTGCCTATCCTGTCACGGAGCGCGTACAACAGAGCTCCGTTGCCGCAACCGATGTCGAGCATGTCGATCTTTCCGTTTGGGAGATGATCGTTGAGCCAAGTCCATTCGTCTTGGCGCACGCGAATGTCCTCGAACGTCGTATCGTAAAGTTCGGCGACGTGATCATACGACGTGTCGCCGTCGGGCGGTCGTGGTTCAAAACGCTTCATCTCTTCGGCGGCCATGGAGCCGAGTCGCTTCTGGGCCGATGCCAGCAGCCCATGCGACTTGCGGCCTTTGCACCCGATCGTGTAAATCGGTGAGTCACCGCTATCACCGACGGATATAAATTTTTCTTTGCTGCGAGAAAAGGTTGTGTACCAAAAAAATCCGTAAGTCGGCACGTTAAATGTACGGGCAAAAAACGGTGCGAACCAGCGCGCCGAGCGACAGCAGTAGAATGAAGCCGTTGCATCTTTGGCGAACGGTATATTCATCTGTTCCCATTCGTACGGCGAAAACTGCTCGGGGAATGCGACCGTGCCGTACATCGGCCCGTACATTCCCGAATGTCCGACAAAGATAAACTCCTTTATTTGCTTACCTTTATCACGAATTTCAGCAATCGCTTTCAACACGTCACGCTTGCTTTCGACCGGAGATGCGACGACCTCGCCATCGAAACCATTGCCACGTTTTTCGGCGGCTAGCGTCTCCGCGACAACGGGAAACTGATGTCCGCCGAGTCGGTATCTTGTTGTGTAAATTATAAGGATTACTTTCTTAGACTGCATTCAAAGAATCGGGCGAGATTAAACTGTCGGCAAGGTTCATACAAATTCGCCGCGGCTTACGCGCTCTATTTTATGAACCTTTTCAAGATAATTTTTTGCAGCGTCGGTTTGAAATAATTCACGTTCTTCTTCGTGGTCGGTTACCGGTTCGAGTGCGATGTCCATGTATTCAAGACGCTTCG
>JANOGL010000241.1:0-4167 GCA_031405985.1 Acidobacteriota bacterium
CGACTGCATAATATCGATAAAGATCAGAGAATACGTCTTCTATCGAGTACTGACTGGCCGGTCGATTGCGGTTATTATTCTCGTAAGCCAGAAGAACTTCGTTTCTGGACGTGTCCATTTGATCGAGAATTACTTCGGTCGTTTGTTCGTCGTACATCCTGAGGTTGTAAGACGATCTTCCACCGCGAAATCCCGCTAATGCAATCCCCATATCCCTAAGAGTACCTTCCGCTCCTTTTGTAAGGCCGATTGAGGTGCTTGTGCCGATGTCAGCGAGGTCGAATATAAAATCGGTAATAGAACGATTTCGGCGTAATCCGTCCGCATATTTGAAATAGACTTCGTCTATGATGCCTCTGCCACGTTGAAATGCACGATTCCTAACTTCTCTCGCCATCGCCTCTGCGTCATCACCGGCGGCAAGACCAGAACACTGAGCAGTCGTCGGGTCATTGTCTGCTGCATAAGTTGTGTTCCACTTCATACCTTGTCGCAAGCAGTAAAATTCGTGGGATTCCTTCTTAAAAAGTTCCTTCCGCATTTGCTCGACAGCCATGTCTTTTGTCGCTTTAGTCGAAAGGTCAAGCTTGCGACTCTTCGGACAGCCGGTCAGTAGGAGTATCGATACGATAAGGGTCGCAACAATCGCGGTTTTTCGTTTTGAATTCATAATCTTCTCCATTTTCTTGGTTTGGCAAAACATCTGTTAACCCGTCGGCTAAAACTGCTGAGCTTCTGAGTTTTTTTGCTTTCTATGTGTTAATGACTTTTGGGGGCGGAATCTTACAGACTTTTTTAACTTTTTTTTGAAAAAGGTGCGCTTTTTATAAAAAGAGTGAAAAACAGGGGTTTTGGAGCGGGTTTCTTTTGGCAAGCGCCGAAGGTGCGAGGTAATTCAGCCTGTGGCATTCGCCACAGGAATCGGTGACATGGATTCTTGAGCACCAAAGGTGCGGGGTAATGAATAGAAGTTTGCGCGAATTTTACTACGCCGCGTTGCGGCTGGGGAACTTTGGGCCACGCCTTGGGGCGTTGCCCCAGGCTAACAAACAGTCGCACCTTTGGTGCTCATAATTGATAACTATTATTACTGAGCAGGGAATTTGGGGCGGCGGGAACGGCGGCGAAGGGCGACGAACGCGAGCACGGCGGCGAAAACAATTGCGGCGGCGATCAAACCGTAAAGACGGGCGTTCGAGGCGAACGCGACTTTTACGCCTGTGTCGCCGGAGGCGGTGAAGGCGGCCCAGTAGAATGGCGAGCGGTAGCGCGGATCGTTGTACATTTTTATCTGCGCTTGGCGCAATGCGGCGGCGGCAGTTAAATTGTCGTCAGCCATTCCGCGATAAAACTCGGTCATCAGATCTTTTGTCGCGGTGTCATCGACCTTCCAAAGGCTCGAGACGACAGACTTTGCTCCGGCTTGGAGAAACGCGTTGTTTAGGCTCATGACGCCTTCGCCCTTGATCTCTTTACCGATGCCTGTGTCGCATGCGCTCAGGACGACGAGATCGGACTTCAGTTTAAGACCGTAAACGTCCTGCAACCGAATAAAGCCGCCGTCGTTCTGTTTGCCGCTCTCGTTGAAAAGCGAGAGTAGTATGCCGGACAGCTCGGGCCGCCGTTCGTCGATCAGCCCATGCGTCGCGAAGTGAAGGATCTTGTAATCTTCAATGCCGCCGTTTAGGACGCCGTCGCGGTTCGCCGCAAAACCCGAACGCACGGTCGTTTGATTTGCACCGACAACGTCACTTATGGATTTTGCCTCTTCACGGGAAGCGGGAAGTCGCGGCATCGATTCGAGCGACTCGATCGAGCGAAATGTCGAGAGAATTGTCGAGACAAATCCGCTGTTGCTCGTGTCAAGACCGGCGATGCGTTCGTCGGATTTTGAAAACACAGGATCGGCAAACACGAGCAGATCTTTTTGCGGCTTTGCCTCAGCCTTCTTCTCCATTCGGAAGATCTTCAGCGCCGACGCAGAAGGTTCGTAAACAACTTCGTTGGTCAACAAGATCGGGTCGTCGCTCTCCGCTCCGGGCATCGGCAGCGAACCTAGCGGGAAATAATGCAGCCGCCCATCTGCTACAACGATGAGCTTTTTGCCTGCGAGCTTGTCCTTCGCCTGACCGAGCAGATCATTGCTCAAGATGCGCGCCTCTAACTTATATTCGATCTCAGCGTCGGCCAAACGCCTTTGATATTCCTCAAACGCCTCACCCAGCTTCAACTGCCGCGCGCCAAGCAAACCCCGCAGCTTCTCAACCCGCGTCTCGATCGCAGCGCGCGGCGGCAAATAATACGCCGTAACATCCGCCTTGTCCACCGCCCACAGATAACTCTCCTCCTTGCCAAGCGAAAACTCCAACAACACCGAGGCCTCATCCAAAACCTCTCGCTGAAAATCCGCAACATCAAACGGCACAGGGTTCTTGATCGCTGAATAGATCGGACTACTTTGCTTTAGCTCGGCTTTGATCTCTTCGAGTTGGTTCTCAAGGTCGTTAATTTCGACTTCTATGGCGCTAATTTTCGAATCACCGGAATTCTGCGATAAAAGATTGGTGAGATAGTCAGACTGAACATTTAATTTCAACCGTAATTCTTTCTCTCTCTTAATAATAAAGCTGTCTGCATCTGCAAAAAATCCTGATTGTGAGGATCTGAGCATCTCGAGAAATACCCGAGATTTTGATCGTTCATTCTCACGCAAGGCGTAAATCCCATGGGCCGGATTACCAAACCTATTCTCTTTCATTAACAAGTAGGTAAGTAGCTTGTAGCGTTCAAAAATATCTGCCAAAAAGCCGGCTCTTAATCTATTATTGTCGGTTTTGCCTTGGACATTGTTGGTGAGCTCTATAGATTCGTTAATATTCTCGATAGAGGACTTGAAGTCACCAAGAAGTAAATCGACTCTCGCCAAGTGGTAGTAATTCTCAGCCTGAGCGAATTTGTTTCGGATTTTTTTATTTAGCTCTAACGCCTTAACGTATTGTTTACGAGCTTGTCCCAGTTGACTCTTGAGTTCTAGTATTTCACCAAATAATTGCTCGACCTCAGCTTTGCGAAAAAAGTTAGAGCCTACCTTTTCATATTGATGAAGAGATGAACGAAGATATACTTTCGATTTTTCAAAACGTCCAAGTTGAAGTTCCATTTTCCCGAGTTTGAGGTTATAGAGACCAAGGGCAGTCTTATCTTTTGATTCGTCCGCGTATATCCTAGCTTTGTTAAAGTAGACTTTGGCAATATCATACCTGCTCAGAGAAAAATGTATTTCACCTAGGATGCTACTTAACTCAGATACTGCGCCGTGCTCTCCGATTTGTTGAAACAGAGTTATCGATTGTTCAAAATAAGTGCTAGCTAGATCCGGATCATTGTAAGCAAGATAGTAGAATCCTATTCGATTTTTCAAAGCAGCTAATTCGTATGCATCAAGATTTGGCGGAAAAATGGACTCCGCTTCACGGAAAGATTTCATAGCTTCATCCCATTCACCCATTCGACGGTTTGCGTCGCCACGTGCAATTAGGCTAAAAGCCAATCGTCGCCTTAGATTATTATTCCTAGCAAGGTTTACAGCTTGCTCAGCCAAGTCACGTCCTTTAATCCAATCATTATTTATTATTGTGCAGTGAGCCAGTTCTGTTACAACTTCGGCTTCACTTTCCTTGTCTTCTAGCTCTTTAAACAATGACAACGAAGACTTTATTGGCTCTTCCATCGACAAAAAATCTTGATTTTCAAAAGCTAATAGACCTTTTAGTAAATAGGCTCGCGCAATCACACTCCGTTGGTTTACAGCTTTTGCCCCCTCAAAAGACTTGAAGAGATATTGCTCACTGCGTTCAAGATCATTGAGTCTAAGCCAGGTAAATCCAAGCAGAACATAGTCTTCATTCAAACCGTTGTTGTTAAGTGCCCTTAAATCAAGTTTGACTGCTCGATCAAGATAAGTGATTCCCTTTTTTAATTCGCCAAGGATTAGGCTGATGGCGGCCGCTTTTCTCAAAGATTCCGCCGCCCGCTTGTATTGCTGGTTTGTAAACCTCCCCGTTTTAGCGCCAGTTTAAAATGGAGTATCCGGGTTAAGAGAAGACTGTCCGCATGAGGAGCGAGGAGGCGTGCCTCCGAGCGAGTCATGTGGACGGCGGCCGTTGT
>JANOGL010000264.1:0-3867 GCA_031405985.1 Acidobacteriota bacterium
GGTAATCTATTTATCGAAGCAAAGCGCAACGACAAAGCTGTCGAGACATTCGACAAAGCTCGCGGCTTTGCAGAGACGCTAGATAATGTTCATCGCGATAACTTTCTGGCGAGATGTGCGATCGGTTTTCTTCACGCCGGCAGCGATGAACTTTGCGACCGCACGCTCGACCTCGTCACCGACAAAACTCAAATGTCATCCGCTCTCGTCGCTGTCGCACGCGATCATTGGAAAAAAGAAGAGAAGGAAGACGCCGTCGATGCACTCGACGAAGCATACGAAATCCTAAAATCCCAACGCGACATCGAGACGCGCGACAGCCGTGCTCGCAACGCTCTGATGGCGACGATTGCTGCTCAATTCGCAGGCTTTGGCAAAACAGAACGGGCCACCGAGATCGCGCTTGAAAATGAGGACCCGAATGAAAAGACTTCGGCACTCTCGCAGATCGTACAGGTTCTGACGATGCAAAGTGAAGACGACCTCGCTCGACAAACTCTGAACCTAATTGACGAAGAAGCCGACCGAGTCTTCGCTCTCATCGCTCTCGCCGACGCGAAAGAAAAACTCGGTGAAAAAGACGCAGCGATCACATTGCTCGACGAAGCCGCATCGCTGTCCGAAACCGTGCCGCAATTAGCATCACGCTCGCTTGCGCTGAATGAGATCGCTGCACGTTTCGCAGATCACCGCGACACTGACAAAGCGCGCGAAGTCTCGCTCAAAAATCTCGCCGTCATCGCCGAGATCCGCGACGAGAGCAGCCGCGCAGTTTCTATAGCCGCAGTCAGTGCGATTTATAAGAACGCGGAGTTAGAAATGAGCGCAGATGGAAAAAATATTCTGATGCAGCTAATGAGCAAAGCTTGAACGCTCAAAATACATCGTTCGTAACAAGGTTTTCAAAGTCATCCCTTTTTCTTATCAACTCATGCGTGCCGTTCGCTTTTATCAAGATCACTGCCGGAAAAAACCGACCGTTGTATTGACTGGCTTGTGCGAGTGAATACGCGCCGCAGTTTAGCAGAGCGAGGACCTCGCCGGGCGAGACGTCTTTTGGCAACATGCGATATGGCGGAAGTCGGTTCTCGCCTTCGATATCAAAATATACATCACCACCGTCGCAGAGCGGGCCGGCGATTTTATAAGGAAAGTCGTGCGGATCACCGCTGCGTTCGGCTGAGATCATGTGGTAGTACCATTTGTAAGTTTCCATCGAGAGCAAGATATTGAAGCCGGCGTCGGTCAAGAGCCAGTGATCCGCTCCGTAGCTCCCCTCCTTACGAAGGAGGGGTACGGCTTCAGCCGTGGGGTGGTTCTTTGTTCGATTTCCACTCGACGAGAGAACCACCCCGTCAGCCCAAGCGGCTACCACCTCTCCTTCGTAAGGAAAGGAGCTTGTTGGTCGCTGTTTGGAATTTCTAACAGTGGTTAGACAAATTCCCGCGTCGCCGATAATGCTGCGACCGGGTTCGAGAAGCAAGGTCAGATGTTTGACGAGTTGACTCGCATTTGCCGAGTCCGCGGCGTGCCTGACAACTTCCCATGCATCGTTGATCGCCGCGTCAGGAGCGAAGTCGGCTGATAAGAGATGCTTCCTTTCGTTTGAGAAATCGCCATCTTCGTTCGGTAAATAATCAACCGGAAAGCCGCCGCCTAAGTTTATGTGTTTGAGTTTGACGCCGGTCTCGTTGTAAATCCGGAGCATCGCGTCGAAGAGTTTTACGAGAGCCTCGGTATAAACTTGCGGATCGGGATTTTGAGAGCCGATGTGCAGGTGAATGCCGCAGAGGTTGAGATGCGGCGAATCGCTAGAGGCGCGGAAAGCGGTGAATGCCTCGTCGGGCATCATGCCGAATTTTGATGTGAGAAGCGCGGTCTGCAGTCCCGAATGCGTACCGCTCTCGATCTCGGGCACGAGCCGCAAGCTGATGTTCGCACGTTTTTTGAGACGAATTGCCGTATCAAGAATTAGTGACAACTCGTAAAGCGAATCGACCTGAATTGCAAAAATGCCTGCATTTATCGCATTTTCGATCTCCCAGACCTCTTTGCTCGTGCCGTTGAAAATGATCTGCTCGCCGGCAAAACCAGCCTTCAACGCTTTCCACAGTTCACCGCCGGAATTTACTTCGATGTCGATGCCTGCGTCTTTCACAACTCGCAAAATCCCCATCGTCGACATCGCCTTTGCCGCGTAACAAATCTTCAGCGGACAATCGATCACGTCCTGAACTTTTTTTAGCCGCTCGATATTGTGACGAATGCGCCGCTCGCTAAACACAAACAGAGGCGTGCCATGCTCGCGCGCCAATTCCACGGCATCAACGCCGTCGATATGAAGATGATTATTTTTGACATCGAGAAAATTCTCGATTTTCCAACTCTGAGCCATAAATCATTTTGCCGCAGATTTCCGCAGATCACGCAGATAAATAAATACTTCTGATCTGCGTCATCTGCGTTTATCTGCGGCTAATTTTTCTTAACCTGAATTCCAGTGCCGCGCGGATGCAAACCAGGCAGCGTGATCGGCAATTTGCCCGTGATGTCCTGTGTTCCCAAAATCGAACGAGCGGCTGCGCGTTGCAGACTCGACATATCGCCGTACGCGACGACGTAGGTTTTCATCTCAGGAAATGAATTCAGCAGATACGGATTGCCAAAGCTGATGCCGATGACTTTCTTGTTCGACGCGAGCAACTCGCGCAGAATCGCCGCACCGTTCTCCGGAATGCCGACGCTGCTTCGTGCACCCGAACGCACGCGTCCGTAAAGCCCGACAATAACAACGTCGGCGTTACTCGCCACTTTGCGCGCCGTTGCAACTTGTTCTGCGAGCGAATTTTCTTGCAAGTAAGCTGTGTCAAATCTAACGCCGCCCGAACGTAAGCCACCGACGAGGCTGCCCATCGTATTCGGTCCGTCAAATCCGTTCGAAAAACCCAGCACCGCAACTTTGTTTGTGCGATCAAGCGGCAACGCTGCGTCGTTACGCACGAGCGTGATCGCGCGTGTTGCGATCTCGTCGGTCAGCGTCATAGTTTCGGAACCTGAAACGATTTTATCGATCGCATCGAGCGGCGTCATTCGATTTTTGAAAAGACCGAGCTCCTGTTTCCATGCGAGTTGTCGGCGCACAGATGCGTCGAGACGCTCCATGGTGATGCGGCCGCTCTTTACGGCGGCAAGAATTCCGCGAATCATCGCGTCGGTGTCGGCGGGCTTTTCGAGAATGTCGGTGCCGGCCAGAACGGCACGAACACCTGCTTCTTCCTGCGTAAAATAAAGCGTCAGCCCGCTCATCGACATCGCGTCCGAGACGATCAAACCTTTAAAGCCGAGTTCTTTGCGTAGAATATCCGTCTGCACTTTTGCCGACAGCGTTGCCGGAATTGTCGCCGTCTGGTTTACGATCTCGGCACCCGCTTCGGCGTCGCCGCCTTTGTATTCGGCGAGCGGTTTGATGACTTCGCCATCGATTTGCGGCAGAGCGATGTGTGCGATCATTACCGAGCCGATACCGGCGTCGACAGCTTTTTTGAACGGCAGCAATTCGATTTGATCGAATCGCGAGCGAGGAAGGTCGATGATCGGCAGGCCGCGATGCGAATCGACGTTCGTGTCGCCGTGACCGGGGAAATGTTTTGCAGTGGCGATGACGCGTTGACTCTGAATGCCTTCGGCAAACGCGACGCCGAACCGCGCGACATCGACAGGATCTTCGCCAAAGCTGCGTACGTTGATAACAGGATTCGCCGCGTTGTTATTGACGTCGAGCACGGGCGCGTAAACGTGCCCGATGCCGATGGCGCGAGCTTCGCGGCCAGTGATGACTCCCATTCGGCGTGCGAATTCAGGCTCGCC
>JANOGL010000276.1:0-3326 GCA_031405985.1 Acidobacteriota bacterium
GATCGACGGTATGAACAATGTGCGAACGATTTCCTCCGTTCAGCCAAAGGATGGCGAGCGGCCTGTCGAGCCCGTTCGTATCAAAACAATTAGAATCGTTCCGCGTGAAGCGAAGTGATCGAATGTGAAAAAGGTAAAAAGTGAAAGGGTGAAAAAGGGTAAAAGTTAAGAAAGCAGGTACTGAATCGACCGCTACTTTTTCACATTTTCACTCTTACACTCTTTCACTTTATGTGCTCGCGTAGCTCAGTGGATAGAGCGCTTCCCTCCGGAGGAAGAAGTCGCAGGTTCGACTCCTGCCGCGAGTATTCAAATTAAAAAAAAGGCATCCGAACTACGCGGATGCCTTTTCTAATCCAAGCCCAATCTACAGCTTTACGGTCGGACCTTCATCATCGGGTCACCGATTAACGCCCACGAAAAACGGACGTCAGCTCCAAACGGTATCTGCGCTTTCGCGTCTTTAACGAGGTCACCCATTCGAGTTATAGAACCAGCATTAATCTGCTCAAAAAAGCGCAGTCCCATGATCAGTTGAATATCCGGAGTCGTGAGTCCGGTTGATGCCCACGCCGCAGCCCCGCCGCCGGTCTGTGACTTAAGCAAAACTTCGGATAGTGAGTCATTATGGCCGATAAAGTAGCCGTTCAAACAAGTCAGCATTGTAAAGACCGTTGGGTCTGTGTTTGTCAGTTGCGGTACGACACTTACGCCAAAAAAGCTGCTGTGAGCCCAGAGGCCGGTCGTGCCGTGGCCCGCATAATTGACGATAAAGCGCCCGTTATTTAGATTGATCTGGTTTATCAATGTCGCTTGAGCGTTGGCATCACCGCGTCCGATCATTGGGGCCGGTATGCTGGCTGGCAGCTCATCGCGCAGCAGCTGGCTCATTGCCTGAAAATCAAATCCAATTGGCAGATCGTAAGCAAAAACCGCCCCGCGATTGAGATTCTGGTTAGCCGTCATTTCAAAGGCAACCGTCTTGTTGTAAACGGTTGTAATTACCGGAGCAGTTCGTGCCGGAATACGGCCAATCGCCAGTTCAGCGAGCCCGTCCCCGTTGAAATCGCCAAGGGCCTCGTCGCTCGGGGCTTCAGAATATACGGTGTTCACGATCTTTGGCGGCACCATATTCCAATAACCGAGGCCCTCATAATTACGCGAGTCGTAAGAAGCGTCACCGATCAGCAAAACGTAATTCGGGGGCGTCGCCCAGTTATTTTTTGAATAATTTAGAAAGCTGTTGATCGAGTTTGCACTGAGTACGCCGTAATTAAATTCGTCAAAAACATCTGCAACGTCGACAACCTTAACCGTAAAGCCTTGATTGCGGCGATAATTCGCCCAAGTCTCGGCCGCGGCCATGAAGTCGGGCGCGCCGTGCGAAATTATGATCAAATGCGCCGCATTGTTTGTCGTCGAGAGCGTCGATGGAGTATTCGCCGTTATGGTGGGTGATTGCAGAAGACCGCTATCCTCAACACTATAGAAGATTCCCGATCGAGACGATGGCATTTTCACGGTAAATGTCCCGCCATTTTGCACAACAGGCAAATTTGTCACAAGTGTTGGCTCGCCGTCGTATGTCGTTTCGAAAACTCTGACATTCGCGCTCGAAAAGTTGCCAAGATCGGCCTTTTTATAACCCGGTGTAAAGAACGCAACTCTATTCTGATCGGCCTGGTATTTGCGAGAATAAATGAACGTCGCGGTGTCGAACATCGTCAGATCGCCGCCAGCTGTGGAGGTCAGTTCGAGTCCGTTATTTCCCTCAGCCAACATGCTCACAGGAATAGCGTAGGTTCGCGAATAGCTATCCCGTTGCTGGCCGGTTATATCGGCGAGAACATTGCCATTCAAAACAACCCGCGTTTGATGGGCTGTTTGTGAAAAACCCTTTATCTTGAGAGTAAAAGTGACACTCGTCGTCGAGGTAAAATCGACACCGGTCAGCGTAATAGGAATTGGCGTTGTAGGTGGCGTCGAAGTGATAATGCGCCCCCAATAATTTTCATCATCGCCATTCAGAAAATCGTAGAGGTAATTTGTTCTCTCTTTCTTCTCGGCAAAAGCACGGTAGTTATTTGTGATGACATTACCGCCGATGTTACGCAGGATGCGCGGCTGAATTCGTTTGCCGGCCGTAGTCGTATCGGCGATCAAGTAGTAAATGCGCGTGTCGCTCTCGACCGTGTCGAGACCTCGTCCGTAAAATTCGATGTATTGATCGCCGGCTCCTACGATTATCGCGTGCTCGTTGCCCTCCATAAAGAGCCGCCAGTTTGCAGAGTTACTGTTTACATTAAAGCCCGCCGCTTGCAACTCGGCACGCGTGACGCGATACATCCCGTCCTTACGAACGCCGATCTTCGCTCCGGGCTGCGAAACGACCACGCGATGTTGCGTAAGATTTGGCGCAAGCAAAGCCGCTTCTTGAGCAGTCGATAATTCTTTTGTGAGGGCAAGACTGTCATTTGAGAGCAAGCTGTTGGATTTCGGGCTTGCTTCGAGGTCGGCTTTGTATTTGGCGTTTACGGACTGGCTAAATGCGCGTCGGTCGCTGTTGAGCTTCCAAGCCTCGACAACGTACTCTGTCCCGATCGTGCCGCGCTCGTCGTAGATCTCATATTGCTCGCCGTAGGCAGATTCGTTGCGGAACTTGCCAAGTGCACCGGGCTTTAGCGAATCTTGGACAGGCTCGAGCCCTTTTTCGCCCCTGCGATAAACCATAAAACCGGCGTTGCCCTTCTCTTCGGCCATCTGCCAGCGAATGCGCGAACCATTCTCATTTGCAAACGCCTCCACGTTCTCAAAACGAGCAAATTCGTCAGCCGCAAATGCCGCAACAGTCCGCGCTCGTGATTTTTGCCCAAACAAAGGCGTAACCGAGGTGATAACGAGCGTCGCAAAAACGGCGACAGAGATAATTCTTTTCATTTTTTTAACTCCCAAAAAGCCGGGAAGGGACGGCTCAGTTATTATACCAAACCAGATAACGGCCAATCTATCACTGTTCGGCCGTGTTTACAAGCATTTTACGCGATCAGCTGCCGGAGAACATACGGCAAAATACCGCCGCTCTTGTAATATTCGATCTCGATCGGCGTATCGATTCGCAAAATCAAAGATACGTCGATTTTGTCGCCATTTTCACGAATAATTGTAAGCCCAACGTCTTGCCGAGGCTTAACCTCGCCCGATTCGAGACCTGTGAGGTTAAAAACCTCGGTTCCGTCGAGGTTCAGGGTCTGCACCGACTGCCCTTCTTTGAACTGCAATGGCAAAACGCCCATGCCGACAAGGTTAGATCGGTGAATTCGCTCGAA
>JANOGL010000310.1:0-5806 GCA_031405985.1 Acidobacteriota bacterium
ACAACGGCCGCCGTCCACATGACTCGCTCGGAGGCACGCCTCCTCGCTCCTCATGCGGACAGTCTTCTCTTAACCCGGATACTCCATTTTAAACTGGCGCTAAAACGGGGAGGTTTACATCGGATCTACCATCAGCTTGCCATCCTTCATAAAGAATCTGAGAATCGTTGATTCTGTGATGGGATCAAAGTAGAGCCCGGCCAGGCTGGCTAATTCTTGCTCAGGGATGCTGATGATGGCTGACGTAGCCGCTGCGGTTTCGCTTACAGTACCCGCGCCTTTCTTGAATTGATCTGCCAGGAAAATGTCAGCCACTTGGTTAGCTAATCGATTCTGGTTAACGTTGTCCCCCGCGTTACAAAGACATATGATTGAAAAGTTCTGTTCGGAGAAGCGATTCATTGCTGTCCTGAAACCACCACCGCCCCCTCCATGGCCAACGTTTTTCAAGCCTTTATACGCGCCGAAGGCTACGCCGAAAGCGTAGTTTACTTTTTCACCATTGTTGAGGGTGCCTGTTGAAAGGTATTCGCTGATTAAATCCGCCCCGCCGCCAAGCTTATTGTTATAGAAATTTTGATCCCAAAGAAAGAGGTCTTCGACAGAGGTAAAGAGACCTCCATCACCCACTGATTCGAGGTTGGTTAGGGCAAGAGAGAATCCTCCGCTGCTTCTAGGGAGATAGCCGGTTACTCGATTCCTGACCACCAGGTTTCGGTCATCATGAAAATGTGTATTGTTCATACCAAGCGGCTTGAAAATATTTTCGTCAGCAAACTGACGCAGAGACTTGCCGCTTACTCTTTTGACGATTAGTGATAAGAGAAAATATCCAGAATTGCTGTAGACATATTCTTCTCCCGTTTTGAAATTGAGCTCCTTCTGTCGCGCGATCAATCCAAGGAAATCATCATCTGTCAGGTGGACATCCTCTCCCCGCATCCCAGCCAATTCATGCAAGTCCCAATGGTTGCGGATGCCGCTGGTATGATGAATGAGATGCCGAATTGTAATGGGACTCTGATATCGTGGAACCTCCGGCAAGTATTTTTGAATCTCATCATCCAGCGAGATTTTCCCTTGCTTTGCAAGAAGCAAAATGCTCATTGCTGTAAATTGCTTGGCCATGGATTGAATTTCGAAGACTGATTTCGAGGAAATCGGGATGTTGTAGTCCAGATTAGCCATGCCGTAGCCGCGTTTGTAGATCAGCCGGCCGTCTTTAACGATGCCCAACGCGCATCCCGGCGAGTCTGGTTTGTCCCATTGCGCAAATAATTTATCCACCCTGGCTGCAACCGCCGGGTCAAGCGCTGGATTATCGTTAGCAGTTTTCTTTTCCTGCCCGAAAAGCCCATTGGCCGACATAGAAACGATCGCCAGGACGGCTAGGACGGTTAGACCGAGGGTGGTAGGAAGTTTTTTCATAATTTTGTCCTCATTGGCCATGCCGGTAACCATTACGCGTCAGTTTTGATTAGGCCGGAGCACTTTTGGATCAAACATCCATCCGCCCTTGAAGACGCGCCAGATCTTTTGCGTGTTCTTGATGTCCTCGAGCGGGTTGGCGTCGAGCAGGATCAAGTCGGCCAGCTTACCGGCCTCGAGCGTGCCGAGATGGTCTTCGGCCCCAACCGTTTTCGCGGCTTCTTTCGTCGCAAACCGCAGGACGTCGATCGCCGGGATGCGGGCCTCCGCGTAAAACTCCAGTTCCCACTGGAGATCCAATCCCTCGAGAATGCCATTGTCCGTCCCTGGGAGAAATATCATGCGGCGGTCGTATGCCAGTCGCATGATTCTCATGCGTTCGGCCCACCACCCTAGTAATGCGTAGTCACCTTTCTGCGGATCCAGGCCTGCTCCGCGACGGAATCGTTCAGGATCATTCCGATAGGACACTTCGATGCCACTTCGCAGTGTCGGTTCCCAGTGGGTCCCTGCCGCCGCGCTCAGCAGGAGCAAATCGTCATAGTAAGGAGGAAAATGCGTGAGTCCGGCGTATCCCTGCGTTACGCCCTTGATAGCCAGCTCGATTCTGTTCCCGTGCGCCTCAACCGGGAGACCGAGGCGGCGAGCCTCGTCTGCCGCCGCGCGCTGGAGCGGCCAGGAAAGTGTTTCATATAGTTTGATAAATCGCGCGCCATGTTTCTTCCACCTGCGCACGTACATGCGCGCGTCCTCTTCGCTTGTTGGGTGCACAAAGTAGATGTCCTCATCGCGGCCCTCCGGGCCCTCAAGAATCCTGCCCGGGTAGAAGCAGCGCGGAATGGCGTCGCCGGTAAAATCGCTCCGATCAGCATAGGCGTTTTGTTGTTCAAGCCTGCCCCCCATGTTACGCGCCGAGGTAACGCCGTAAGAGACGTTCGCTGTGCCGCCGCACCCGCCTCCATGCTCATGCATGTCGAACAAACCGGGGATGGCAAAACGGCCTCCTGCATCAACTGTTACCGTTCCGCTTGGAAGTGCGTGACCGTTCGCTGAGCCAATCCGCCGGATCCGCCCGTCCTCGATCAGGAGCGACGTCTCTGCGCTAAACCCGCCCGCGCCGAAATCCAGCACGCGGACCCGCTCGAGCAGGATGGGTGGCGGTGTTGGTGCACGCGGCTCAAGCCGGATCGGAATCTCTTGAGGTGTCCCCCCTTTGAGCGGCTGACGCCAAAGCTTGTTGCCAGCGACATAAAGTAATGCGGAACCGTCCGGCGTGAATCTAAACTCCTGACCGTCAGGCTCGGCAAACACGCGAGCCTCCGCCGGTGTCCCACTTCCGCCAGTCAGCGTCGACAAATGAATGCCGTTACCGTTTGGTACTGGGCGTGCCATCCACTGGCCGTGCATTTTTATTTTCAACCCGTTCCGGATCGCGGGCGCTATCGGTTCAGGTTTCGCATCGGGTTCTAGTCGCAGGCGGTACAAAGCTGGGTCGCTTCCTGTGATGTTGGCGTGAAAGTACAATATCTTGCCATCGGCCGAGAGTTCGGGGAATGGCTCCCAGCCGCTGGTCTTCGTTTTCGAAAGCAAGACGCGCATGGCCGCGGCGACAGGGTCTATCGCGAGGATGTCGTGGTCGCAAGCAGTTGCGGCTATCAACTCACCGTGTTGGCTCCAGTTAAGCTGTTCATATCCACATTCGGTGGGAGGCGCTACCGTACGTGTTTTACCGGATTCAAAATCCAGTACTTGTATCTCGCGTTTCCCCGGTGAGCGAAGCACAAACGCAAGCTGTCGCCAGTCGGGCGAGAAAGCGTAGTGGGATTTATTTCCTTCACCCTTGACCAGCCGCCGGGTTTGTCCATTGTTGAGGGACTGTTCCCAAAAGTCTCCTACCGCCTGGAACGCAATACGCGAGCCATCAGGTGAGAGTTCGGGTTGCTGGATGGTTCTTAACGTTGGATTCGACCCGGGCGCGACCGGTGCCCATTTAGGAGGTGGAGTCGATTGGCGAATCGCCAGAGTTACCTTGGCGCGGAACAAAACGGCGTCGCGCCGACCGCCCGGCAGAGCGACCTTCCAGATATGGCCGAGGTTGCCCAAGTAAAGGCTCCCGTTGTCGGCAGACACCGCAAAGCCCATCCGTTCGCCCGAGACTGGGACGATTCGACGCTCGGGACCATCACCGAACGGAGCAAACAGCAAGTCGTTCTTCGGGTCCGCGTCCGATCTGATATATAGGCCATCCGCTTTCGGACTCGCCACAATTGGATCCGCCATTCCTTCAAGCGTTCGCACAGTCGATACCTTGCCATCGCTGGCCCGGACTTCGATCCGCGTTCTCAACAGCTTCGAGGCCGGATCGAGTTCAACGACGGTCCAACTTAGGCGGCCGTCCGGCAGGTAGAAAGCTGACCAGATTAGGCCTCGCTCCCGAACTGTTTCCGGCTGGCCATCGGCCAGGTTTATCCGCCGTATCAATGCAGGCGGACGTTCCGGCTCAAGCACCTCACGGCGATTCCATGATTTTCGGTCAAGTTGGAGATAGACGAGCGTCTGTCCATCCGGCGACCAGTTCGGGCCGTCCGCCCAAGTCTCGCGCGTGATCTGCCGAATTTCTTTGGTAGCCAGCGTGAGCACGAATATGTTGCCTTCGCTGCCGTCGCGGTCGGACTGGAACGCGACGAGCTTGCCGTCGGGCGAGATCGCCGGGTCGTTGTCGTAGTACGGCCCGAACGTGAGCTGCTCCGCTTCGCCACCCTTGACGGAGAGGCGAAACAGCTTGCCGAGCATCGTAAAGATCAGCCATTCGCCATCCGGCGTAACCGCGACATCCGGCGCGGTCACCTGCGTGGTCTCAAACTGAATAGTCCGCCACCCATCGGCCTGCGACGTTACAACCGTCTTTGCGGATAACGATTCGGCCTTGCCCGTCTTCGTCTCCTGCCCGAGGACTGCCGTAATGGAAACGCAAACGATCGCAAGGACAAAGAGCAAGGTTAGACCAACGGTCGTCTGAAGTTTTTTCATAATTGTTACCTCGATCCTTACCCGCGATTACCGATCAAAGTGGAGATTTGGACGCATGATATCACCTTTTGATGTGGGATGAGGTTTAGGGGACGAGCCTCAGCCAAACCTGGCTAAACAGTGAAATTGGAGATCGCGGAAAATCAACAAACTCAAAGGCTCGAAGATCGTGTTCGGAGTCGTGCAGTGCGAAAAGGGCAACACATTCGAATGTGTTGCCCTTACCGGTTGTCAAGATCTGTCGTGTTGATCTCAGGTATCTATTGTCCAATGCCGTAAATATACGGCGCTATCACCAGCGAGACGATCGACATCAGTTTGATGAGGATGTTCATCGATGGGCCGGACGTGTCTTTGAAAGGATCGCCGACGGTGTCGCCGGTTACGGAAGCTTTGTGCGGTTCCGAGCCTTTATAGACCATTTCGCCATTTATCAACACGCCTTTCTCGAAAGATTTTTTCGCGTTGTCCCAAGCGCCGCCGGCGTTCGACTGGAAGATGCCCATCAGCACGCCGGAGACTGTGACGCCTGCGAGCAGACCGCCGAGAACCTCTGGGCCGAAGGTGAAGCCGACGACAACAGGTGTGATCAGCGCGATCGCGCCGGGCATCATCATCTCGCGTAATGAGGCTTTGGTCGAGATGGCGACGCACTTTTCGTATTCGGGCTGGGCCTTGTATTCCATGATGCCGGGAATTTCGCGAAACTGGCGTCGAACTTCCTGCACCATGTCCATCGCGGCTTTGCCGACGGCTTGAATACACAATGCTGAGAAAATAAACGGGATCATGCCGCCGACGAAGAGACCGGCGAGCACGTTTGCTTTGTAAATATCGATGCTGTCGATGCCGGCGATTCCGACAAACGCGGCGAACAACGCGAGCGCCGTCAGCGCCGCCGAAGCGATTGCAAAACCTTTGCCGGTCGCGGCGGTTGTGTTGCCGACTGCGTCGAGATTGTCGGTACGTTCGCGAACTTCGGGCGGCAGTTGGCTCATTTCGGCGATGCCGCCGGCGTTATCAGCGATCGGCCCGAATGCATCGATCGCGAGCTGCATCGCGGTCGTAGCCATCATTCCCGCTGCGGCGATTGCCACGCCATAAAGTCCCGCAAAATAATACGAAGCCATGATTCCGGCTGCCAAAGTTAAAATCGGGATAACGGTCGATTTCATACCCACAGCTAGTCCGCCGATGATGTTCGTCGCGTGTCCGGTCGACGATTGCTGAACGATCGAGTTCACGGGCTTTTTGCCCATCGCCGTGTAATATTCGGTAACAAAACTCATGATCGCTCCGACGATCGTGCCGACAACGATCGCCATAAAGACACCTGTTTTGTTAAACG
>JANOGL010000325.1:0-9845 GCA_031405985.1 Acidobacteriota bacterium
CGGCGGTTGCCCCACCATCAGTCGCCGCAACTTGCGCGCCTCGGCAATCAGTTCGGGCGCGGCCACCATAAAGCCGAGGCTCAGTCCCGGTGCGAGCACCTTGGACAGGCACGACACGTAGATGACGCGGTTCTCGCTGTCCATGCCGCGCAGCGCCGGGTGTGGATAGCCCTTGTAGTTGCTCTCGCAGTCGAAGTCATCTTCGACGATGAGCATGTCGCGCTCCGCCGCCTTTTGCAGCAGGAGCCGGCGACGCTCGAGTGACATCGTGACGCCCATCGCCGCCTGGTGGCTTGGGGTCACGTAGACGATGCGACAGCCATCGAGCGCGGAATCGACGAGCATGCCGTCGCCGTCGATCGGCTGGTGCACGATCGCCGCGCCGCGGCGCTGCACGAGATGGCGCATCTCCGGATAGCCCGGTTCCTCCATGGCGACAGCGACACTCGAATCCACCAGCAGTTCGGCCAGCAGGTACAGCGACTGTTGCGCGCCAACGGTGATCAGGATTTCCTCGGCGCGCGCGTTGATCCCGCGGCGCGGCAGGATCTTGGTGCGCAGTTCCTCGATCAGCATCGGGTCGTCGAGCCCGCCCGTCGCTGCAGACCAGACGCCGATGTCGCCGCTGCCGAGCGCATAGCGGCCCGCCTCGCGCCACTCGGCCACCGGGAACAGCGACGTGTCGAACTGCCCATCGAGAAAGCAGAACGGATAGTCGCGGGCAGACGAGTATAGGCAAGCACCACCGCCAGCGGTGAAGCGTGCGGACCCGGACTTACTCCAGCCAGACGCGGGTGAAGTACAACTCACCTGCATCCAGTGGCCGGGCGGCGTACACACGTAAGTAAAATCGAACGACGTCGTCCACATCTTGCCCTCGTCGGCCGAAGTCTCGCCATGTTGGCGCACACTGCCATCTGCGAGTTTCGAGAACGTCATCCGGTTGATCGTCTTTTTACCATTGACCATCGCTTCGGAATCGAGGACCATCTTGCCGTCAACGAGTCCGCCAACATAATTCGTCAAAACGCCTTTATCGCTAACCCACGTCTGGTGCCATTTCTTATCAGTCGTGTCGAAGATATTAAAACTCTTTCCGGACGAGACCGGCGTGGACCAATTCTCAAAGATCACGCATTGGCCGAGGATAAGCTGAATACTGCTCGAACCGACAGTTATGCCTTGCGCATTTTTGGCGTCCCATTCGCCGATCCAAAAATCAAACTCGCGAAACGACGGACTCGCCTTGCACGGATTGACCGCGAGGTCCGACCGTTTTACGATCTCTGCAAATCGCGGTTCGGTTTTGACCGACGCAAAATCCGTCTCGGCAGTTAACGAGTCTGGAGAAATACCGCCGAGGTTGATGCTCTTTTCAAGCGTTTCGTAAGCCTTAGCTTTGTTGCCGTTTCGGGCGTATGCGCGGCTGAGAGCCAATGCAAAAATTGGATTTGGCGACGACGCAAAGACGATCTCAAGCTGCGATAGAGCGTTTACGTTATCACCCGCTCCCAGCAGCGACACGCCGTATCGATAACGCGCGCCGACGTTCTTTTCCTCAGCTTTGACGATCTTTTCATAAGCGGCTGCCGCGTTTTTCCAATCCTGCTTTTGATACGCATCGTTGGCGGCGGCGCGCATCTCAGGCGTGATCGCGGAGTTGGATGGCGGCTGCGCCCAAGCCAAAGCCGAAAAAAGGAAGATCAAGCAAGCAAGACAGGGTGACCTCATAAAACAAAACCTCTAAACGTGAATTATAAGCTCCGATGCACAAAGCAGCCGCAATGTTCGCCGACCGAACTGGATAAAGCACCGCATTATCCGCTGATCAGCAGCCGTACTTTCCCGCTTTTGATCTCGTAAATGTAAAGTCCCCATTTGCCATCCACTTCTTTGGTGTAGGCAAGATATTTTTCGTCGGGCGATATGAATGGATTGGTCACGATCTTTCCGTCGGCAACCTTCCGGACCTTTGTGCCGTCCGCATTCATGGCATAGACATTGGTCGATCCGTCGCGCTTAGAAATAAAGTAGATGGTCCTTCCGTTCTTAGACCATTGAGGTGTCGAATCTTCGAATTCATTGTTTGTGAGGTTTTTAATATTCGTGCCGTCTCGATCCATCACAATGATCTCGGTCGAGTTTTTCATCTGCCCCATTTCTTCTCTCGAGAGATCCCGATAATATTTCTTGGTGACAACGGCCCGCTCAAGCAAGATCTTCTTTCCGTCAGGCGACCATTTAGGGCTGGTGTAACCATATTTCTCGTCAGTCATCCGCGTTCGACCAGTTCCGTCAACTCGAACCGTGTAGATGTCATGCGCAATACCAGGACGCTCCTTGCGGGATTGAAAAACGACAAGTTCCCCTTTCGGCGAAAGATCAGGGAGATAATCCAAGTCCTTTCCATCAGTCAGCCGGCGCTGATCAGAACCGTCGGCATTCATCACATACAACTGCATGTGACCGTCCCTTTCGGAATAAAAAACGACCTTCTTTCCGTCACGCGACCAGCGCGGCTGTCCGTCAGCGGTTTGGCCGTTGCTCAGTCGTCGAAGATCGGTGCCATCAGCGTCAATCGTGTAAATGGCTGATCTGCCGTCTTTGGTTGACTCGAAAACTATCTTTTTACCGTCGGATGACCAGTGTGGGTTAAAGTAATAGATCGGAGTTGGGTTTGTCTGCGCCTGAGCGTAAGTTATCCAACCTAAAAAAATAATAGTGATAAAAAATGCGTATTTCGTTTTCATAAAAAATACCTTTCTACTTTTTACCTTTTGGCAAAAACTCTTTTGGAATCTTTCTTACTGGATATTCTTGGTCCCAACTGACAGCAGAAATCCACCAACGAGTGCCGTCAAAATAGAGTTCGATGCTGTTCACTCCACGTCCTGACATTTTCTTGTCTTCCGTCCACCATTCGTAGGTGGAAAAAACATGCGCGATATTTCCGAATCTGCGAAAAATCCGATTTATTTCACGCTCGGTAAAACCCTCTTGAACGAAAAAATCATTTGAGCTATTGATGTATTGATTGTGACTCATTAAAGTTGCACGAGCCTTTCCGTCATCCAAATCCATTGCCACAAAACGAACATCCGGCATATACAAAGTATTGTCCCGCGACCACTGACGCGGCTGTCCTTTCGGGCCGGAAATCGTAGCGTAGAATGCCTTAATGATCCCGTCGATGCTCGAAACATCTTTCGGGTCGGCCGCGACCTTCGCGATCGTCACCGCCTTCAGGTCCCGGTCACATTGAAACTCTAATGTTGACGCACCATTCGCGATTTTCCACCCCGTTTCGGTCCGAACGAGATTAAAAGTATTCGTTCCGCAGTGCGAAAATTTGTCTCCGACGTAAAATGTATAGCGGCCTGTCACGATCGCCATATCGCCTTCGACGCGGGCGTCCGGCGACGGCATCGTCTCAATGAAATCTCCGCCTTTCGCGTCGGAGATCATCTTCGAAAAGGCTTCGCCGGTGAAGATACGTAACGTTGACAGACCCTTGCCATCTCGCGATTTGTCTATGGCGACAAGCTGGCCTTCCGCAGAAAAGACCGCTTTTATCTGCTCGACGTTCTTCGCTTTCATACCGGCGAAGAGTTGGTTGACCACATCGACCGCTGATTGTTTGTCGTCCTGGGCGAACGACGAAACCGAAACGACCAGGACGATTGTAAGTGATAGTAGTTGTAATCTCATTGTTTAGTTCTTGCACCCGAAATTTGAGTGTATTCGCTCCATCAGAAGAACCTCTTTTCTAACATCGTACCGAACACATCGGCCTTCGGAAATTCCGCGGCGATTTGCTGCCTGAGTTTATCAGCAGCGCCCGGTGCGACGTGTACCGCGATGATGTGTTTTGGCTTTATGTGGTCTCGTATGATCGATCGTCCCGCGGTGGCGGTCAGATACCATGACGGAAGAAACGCGATATCGATACCGCGATTTTCCAGATCAAGCGCTTCAAATACCTCCGGCGTAAACTCGGCATCGCCAATGTGAAGGAAGGTTTTGCCGCCCAGCTTGAATACATGGCCGAGATTCTCTATCGACGCATGACGTCCCGTGCCGTGTCCGACGCCGAGGAATTCCACATCGATGCCGCCAAGGTTGATCGTTTTGCGTTCCTTCAGCTTGTAAGTGATCGGCGTCACGCGCGATTTTATCTTGTCATAACCGACAAATTTCGACTCCACGAGATCAACAACCTGCTGAGAACTTGCGAGTACAGTCGAGGGACTGCTCACGAGATATCGTCCGACCGATTCCGGATGAAAATGGTCGCCATGCATGTGCGAGACGAGCAGCAGATCGATACCTTCAAACGGCGGTTGGGCGGTTTCGATCTTCTCCCGTTCCGTATCCGGCAGATAGGCGTAATCGGGGCCGTATTGGCGATGAAGGCCGTCGATCAGGACGCTCTTATCCTTCGACGAGATCAGCACGCCTTCATTGGCAATATAGCGGACTTCGACCGAACTGTTCTGCGGTATCGCCTCGCTCATCGACTCAGAAGTAACAAAAGCAGTATCGACGAGCCACGGAGCACTTACGACCACGAACGCTACAGAGGACGTCGCAATCAACCCGACCAACGTAATAATTATCGAACGCTTCATTAGTGTTTCTCCGTGAGCGAACCCGCGATCTTTGGCGCGATCTCGTCAAGCCAACGCATTAGTTCTGGCTGCGTGTACCACTTGCCCTTGAGCATCACGCCACTGCGTTTTTGTGTGTTTGTAATGTCATCGAGCGGATTTGCTTCGAGCAAGATCAAATCTGCTCGTTTTCCCTTTTGAATCGTGCCGACTTTGTCGAGCGTACCGAAAAAATCATGCGCGTTGCGCGTTCCGGCCGCGAGGACGGCGTAATTCGACAGGCCGGCGTCCTTGAGCGTTTTCAGCTCATGATGCATCCCAAAACCGTATAGCCACAAAAACTCAGGCGTGTCCGAGCCGGCCATCAGTTTGCCGCCCGCGTCGTGGATCGCCTTTATCAATTTCTCGCGAAGCTCGACCCAGCGTGCCCGCTTATCGAGCGGCACAGTGTTGAGCATCCGATTGCGTTTGTAAAAATCGAGCCATTGCAGCTGAACTTTTGGTGGATAGAACTTAAAGTCCGGCTGCGCCCTAATCTCTTCCTCGGTCCGCAAGCGGCCGAACGAGTTTTTCATAAAATGCTGCGTCGGATTTACAAACGGATTCGACGCGACAGTCTTGCGTGCGATCTCAGGTATCTTCGACTCGTCCATCTGATCGAGGCTCGCCCAGTTGGCCGGATTGAAGATGTAAAGGTCGGAGACTGAACCTTTAATCGGCGCTTCCGATTTTAAAAGCAGCTCCATATAACCATCGAGATGCTCGATCTGCTGCCCCGCCCGCCATGCACGCTCGACGCCGACAAAGCGGCTGTCTGCGTGACCGACGACGCGGATTTTTTGCGTGCGCGCCTCGTCAACGGCAGCCTCGTAAACGAGCGACGGCACAAATGTCGTGACTTTTATGAAATCGTATCCGGCGGCCTTTGATTTGCGCACGGCGTCGCGCGCTTCGTCCGGCGTTTTGACGAGATAATTGTTACCCTGCTCGCGGCCGGTGAGATGGGGACTCGCGACATAGATCGTCGGCGCGGCGATTTCGCCCGCCGCGCTTTGTGTACGCAGTCTCAAAAGCTCGGGCGTGCCGATCATGAATCGGACCGTCGTCACGCCGTTAGCAACCATCACGCGCAACTCGTCCGGCGCGATTTCGTCCGGATATTCATCACCGTCAGAAAGAAGATGCGTGTGCATGTCGACGAGCCCCGGGATAAGATATTTACCTTGTGCCTGGACGATCGTAGCGCCATTTGGAATTTTGACTTTGCCGGTGTCGCCGATCTCCGCGATCACGCCGCCGCGCACGATGACGGTTTGGTTCGCGACAACGCGTTCGCGATCCATTGGAATCACATTCACACCGACGAAGACGGTCGTCTGAGCAGTTGCCGATTGAGCAGCCGCGCTCGTCAACGCTAGCAGGCAAACAAAAATAAACTTCTTCATGTCGATCATAATACGGGCGACGACGAAAAGGGTTTCGCTTCGATCTGCGGAGCTAATGGTCTTACAATTTCGGTGTTAGTATTCAGCTGTGGATTTGAATTATTACGTGCTGCTAGTTTTTGCGCCGCTGCTGATCGTTGTCGGCATCCTCGGCTTTATCATTCCCGAAAACAAAAGCCTCACCAGCGGTGCACCGACCTACAACATTTTTCACATAGCGTTTGGAGTCATCGGTCTCGCCTGCGTTCTGTTCGGTGTTGAGCCGTGCATCCGCGCCTTTAACATTGGCTTTGGCGCGATCGATCTCTATCAAGCGGCTGCGAGCTACTTGCACATTTTTCCCGAAAAGCAGTTTCGCTGGAACCGAGCGGACGACGTGCTCCATGTTGTGATTGGGTTGGGTTTGGTCGCGGTTGGAATTTTCGGCAGTTAATAACTCCACGCACTGTCGCTTACCGCCGTGTTTACTTTTCCCGTCTCACCTCTCAGCTGATTGCGGGTACGTATATTTTCCCGGCGGTATTGGTTCGAAACCGTTAGAGAGTATATTTTGCGGAATTAATGAACGCTTTGGTATTCTCTTAGATCACGAGCACACGTTATCGGAGGAAGAGAAGGCTGCTTATGTTCGAACAGGCGTTTAAGAACATCGACAATACGTTGCGCAAAGAGGCAGGCTGCGCCACAGAGCTTGATTATATCGAGCAAACGTCGTGGGTATTGTTCCTCAAGTACCTCGACGACCTAGAGCATACGAAGAAGACGGCGGCGGAATTAGCCGGAAAGGAATACAAACCGATTCTCACAAGTGAGTTCAAATGGAACGCATGGGCAGCTCCAAAAACCAAAGACGGCAAGCTTGACCATCACCGGGCGATGACCGGAGACGATATGATCGATTTTGTCGATCAAAAGCTATTTCTCTATCTAAAGCAATTCAAACGCGATGCCGAGCGTGCCGACACGATCGAATACAAGATCGGCGAGATATTCTCCGAGCTTAAGAACCGAATACAGAGCGGCTACAACCTACGCGAGATAATTGACCACATTGACGAGCTTCGTTTTCGTTCGCGTGAAGAGAAGCACGAGATGTCGGCCCTTTACGAAGAGAAGATCAAGAACATGGGCAATGCCGGGCGGAACGGCGGCGAATATTACACGCCGCGTCCGCTGATCAAGGCAATTGTCCAAGTCGTCGCTCCGCAAATCGGGATGCGTGTTTATGACGGAGCGTGCGGCAGTGCCGGATTTCTTTGTGAAGCCTACGAGTATTTGCGTCTAAGCAAAGGCGCTGAGGAAAAACTAACAACGACCGAAAAGGACACGCTGCAAAAGCGTTCGCTTTTCGGCAAGGAAAAGAAATCGCTCGCCTACATCATCGGCATTATGAATATGATCCTTCACGGGATCGAAGCGCCGAATATCATTCACACAAATACGCTTGCCGAAAACCTTGCAGATATTCAGGAGCGTGACCGTTACGACATCGTGCTTGCAAATCCTCCGTTCGGCGGCAAGGAACGTGCCGAGGTCAAGCAGAACTTCCCTATACAGACCGGCGAGACGGCATTTCTCTTTCTCCAGCACTTTATCAAGATACTAAAGGCTGGCGGCAGCGGCGGCGTTGTCATCAAGAACACATTTCTTTCCAACGGCGACGCCAAAGCCCTGCGAAAGATGCTGCTTGAATCCTGCGATCTGCATACCGTGCTCGATATGCCGCAGGGCACTTTCCTCGGAGCCGGTGTGCGGACCGTCGTGCTCTTTTTTGATAAAGGACGGCCGACGCGAAACATCTGGTACTACCAACTCGATCCAGCCCGCAACATGGGCAAAACAAATCCGCTAAACGACGCCGACCTTACCGAGTTTGTCGAACTGCAAAAGACAAAGGCTGAATCGGAAAAGTCGTGGAATGTCAGTATCAACGAAATCGACCAAAATTCCCTCGACCTTTCTGTCAAGAATCCCAACCGAGCCGAGGAAGCCGCTCTCCGCGATCCAAAAGACATCCTCGCCGAGATCCGCCGCCTCGACGCCGAAACCGCCGAAATTCTCAAAAACGTGGAGGCGTTGGTATGAAGAACGGCTGGGAAATACGGCGATTCGGCGATGTCTGCCAGTTTGCAAAAGAGCTTGGTGAGTGGAAAAACTTGCCTTACGTTGGACTTGAAGACATTGAATCGAATTCAGGAAGGTTTCTCGGCACAACGTCTCCACAAATGGTAAAGAGCAGCACTTTTCGATTCACGTCGGAACATGTTCTATACGGTCGCTTGCGTCCGTACTTAAACAAAGTTATTTTGCCGGATTTCGAAGGTCACTGCTCGACTGAGATTTTTCCGATCAGAACGTCCGACGATCTCGATAAACGATATTTGTTTCATTGGCTACGTTCAGAAGAAATCGTGACGAATATAAACGCGACTTGGACAGGTGCCCGAATGCCAAGAGCAAACATGAATCAGGTCTTGGACTTTCCAATTCCCGTTCCGCCGATCGAGGAGCAGAGGCGGATCGTTGCGATCCTTGACGAAGCGTTCGCCTGCATAGACAAGGCAAAAGCCAACACCGAAAAAAACATCCAAAACGCCCGCGAACTCTTCGACTCGTACTTGTCGGCGGTTGATGCGGATAGGAAACCGCTAGACAATTTAGTCGAAATCAGAACGGGTAAACTTGACGCGAATGCAGCGAAAGAAAACGGAAAATATCCATTCTTTACATGCTCTCGGGAAATCTTTGCTATCGACAATTATGCTTTCGATACGGAAGCGATTTTACTCGCGGGCAATAATGCATCGGCCGATTTCAACGTAAAGCATTACGTCGGGAAGTTTAATGCATATCAGCGGACTTATGTAATCACTATTCCTGATACGAAACGACTCTCGTACAGGTATCTTTATTTCCAGATGCTAAAAAGCCTTAAGCAATTCAAAAACAAGGCCGTCGGAACGAATACAAAATTTATAAAGTTGGGGATGATTAAAGAGCTACAGATAGAGCTTCCGGATATATCAAAACAGATTAGTATTGTCGGCAGCTTAGATCGATTAACTAGTCAAATCGATAATCTCGAATCAATTTACCGAGGAAAACTACATTGTTTCGACCAATTCAAAAAATCAACCCTTCAAAAAGCCTTCAGCGGGGAGCTTAATTGATGACTGATTATGTAATTCGCGCCGAGGCCGGCCATATCAATTTTTCTCGCGTGTCGTTCAGGTATGCTGCCCGCGACTGCCTTTCGTGTTTTGAGGCGTACGATCCTCCAGAGTTTTCGCCAGTCAAGTATTTTCTCTTGTGTCGTGCGATCGAACTCGCGCTCAAGGCGTTACATCTTGACTCAATGAGCGTTAAAGATGTTCGGGAGAGATTTAGACACAATATCGTAAGTTCTTATGATGGACTGGATGAAAAGCAACAAATCCTGACTGGCGAGGAACGGCAGTTTCTATCAGATACGAATAAGCTATACGAAAAGGACGAGAAAGCATTTGAATATGTTCAACCGATTCACGCGGCTCGCGGTTATTCTGATTTCCCAGATCTTGCCAAATTATATGAACTTGCGAAGAAGCTGGTGGACCACGTCGAAAAGTATCAACAAGAAAATCCAGAATGAACGAAGCCGACACAAGAGCAGAACTGATCGAACCGCAGTTCAGGGCGAGCGGCTGGGGAGAGAATGGCTCGCGTTCTTCACCGCGTAGCGGTGGCTTGAATGTAGCCGTGGTGTTTCAGCCCACGGTATGATGTGAAAAAATGATCCGCGTCGCGTCAGTCG
>JANOGL010000337.1:0-15063 GCA_031405985.1 Acidobacteriota bacterium
GCCGACGGTAGAGCGGTCAGCGATGCGGTAAAAGCAAAATTGTCATGAAAGGACCAGCCTGTCATTCCCGACAAAATTGGTTTGAACAAAAGCGTTACGAACGCGCAACCCGAGCGCTCGAGCGGCAACTCGATTATCAGCTCGAAAAAGCAGCCTCATCGAAAACGACTGAAGACGAGATGGCGCGTTTTCAGTTTTTGCGTTCGCAGATGATCCGCAAACGTCTTGAAAACATCAAGCCAATTAGCGCGACGGATCGCGTGCTCGAAGTCGGCAGCGGCACCGGCGGTTTGATCTTCGGGTTCGGAAACAACTTGCGTGTCGGCATAGATCCGCTTGCCGCCCATTACAAGCAGCTTTATCCAAAACTCCAGTCAGCTGCGAGCACCGTAGCTGCTTTTGGCGAAGAAATGCCATTCGCCGATGCGTCGTTCGATGTTGTTTTGAGCGACAACGTGATCGACCACGGGACAAGGCCGTTTGCGATCATCGACGAGATGATGCGGGTTTTGCGGCCGGGTGGGCTGCTGTTTTTCACGGTCAATATTCATCATCCGATCTATCACTTTGCGTCGATGGCACACGGCGCATGGAATGCGCTCGGTTTAAAACTTGAGCTCTCTGCGTTTGCCGATCACACCGTCCACCTGACCCAAAGGCGCGTGGTCGATTACTTTGCTCATCAGCCGTTGAAGATCATCGAGCAAGATTCGAGTATCGCCCGAGCGCGCGAGTCTGGACAAAGAGCGAACTCGCAAGAGTCACATTTTAAAAAGCTCTTTTTTAAGAATGGGATTTTCGAACTTCTCGCCGAACGTCTTGCCTAAATCACCTTACGGTTTTTTTTCGTCACCGACAGTCGCACCTTTGACCTCAGTCTCAAAACGCTTGTAATTGCCGTATTTAATGAGGTTATTAATCGTAAAGCCCGCAAAAAGTATCTTGATCTGAAAGTTTACGTCGGCTCGGCTCGGCAGCCAGATCTCATTGTTTACCAGTTCGTTTTCGAGCGTGAAGGACGCGCCGCGTTTCGCTTTGCCGATAAAATTGCCGATGCTTTTTGTCAATTCGGCGTCGAGCCGCACGACCTGTTTCGAATTTGCATCGACCCAAACCGCGCCGGTGCAAAGCGCAAAAATCTGCTCGGTGCGCGATTTTGGTTTTGACGCCGGATTTGGTTCGTAGTCAAATACGATCACGTCGCGTCCGCCAAAACGTTCACGTCGGGGATTTATCAAAAGCGAGTTTCGCAGAGCGTCGGCGAGCGTGATGCGTCGCTCGGCGTCCTGAGCGTTAGATTTTGTGACGCTTATCTGGTCGCGTTTTTCCTTCTCGGCAATTTTTTTCTCGATCTCGGCAACTTGCTTCGCTGCGTCTTTGTCCTCGTCGGCCTGGTCTTTAGCCGACAGTGGTTTACCGTTCTTCTCGATCCGACGCGAGATGCGATAGCCTCTGTAAAAACTCAACGCTCGCGTCTCGGAATTTTTCTCGATAAAGTTGCCGTTCTTGTCGACATCGCGCTCGATTCGCGTTTCGGTGAAGCCATAGTTTTCGAGAATGGCGTCGAGCTTTTCGGTATTGCCGCGAATCTCGGCGAGTAAGCTGGGAATATCTGGCAGCGGCTCGTTTGAAACAACAGGGAAGTCGAAGGCAGACTTTGCGACTGGCTCGTTAAATCTCACTTCGTCGAGTTTGATCTCGAGCGTCTCATCGTCAGCGCCGACCTTGAGCGTGAAGGGCGTTTGAATGCCGTTGATCGGTCGGTAATCGCTGTAATCAAACGTCTTAACGCCGCCATTCCACTGCAGCTCTTCGCGAACCGGAAGCCCGCTTACAGCGTCGAAAAACAGTTTTAGTTTTATTGTGCGAGCGGTCGTCATGACGACGACGTTCACCGGTTTGCCGTTGATGTTGGCAGTTCCGCCGGATGCGAGTTTTGCCTTTTCGTCTTTTGCGCGCAGCCAGCGGTTGTTGCGATACAGTGCCTCAGCCTGAAATTCGCGTGCCGATAAACCCGTCAGCGTGCGAAGACCGTCTTTCGAATTACGCATCCAGCCAGATTTGCCATTGTAGCCGACAGCGAATTCAAATCCATTGAGATCGAACATGCCGCCGTAAAGAGCCCCGCCCGCCGCAAAGGTCGAATACTTACCTAACGCGCCGTCGGACAGCCTGCGAATCGTGCCTGTTTGTCGCCAAGAGGCGACGCTCTTTAAGATTTTCTCGCCGCCAAGAGCTTTGTTCGCCTGCGAGATAATTTTTGACGGTGACTGGGCAGCCACTCCAAATGAAAAAATAAAAATAAGAAACAAAGGGCGTGTTAAATTCATAACTTAAGTCTTTACATCTCTAACATCTTACAAATTTGATATGTTCGTCAAGGGATTGCTGATGTGTGATGGCTTGATAGCCTTAATTAGATGCTGTAAATTAAATCGAAATATGCGTAACGAAATGCAAATAAAAAGTAATTCGATATTGATAGCCGCTGTGGCAATCTGGGCGGCTTTGTTCAGCGCTTGTTCGTCGGCTCCGGCCAACAAAGCTAGCAACGGCACAAAAGCTGCAAATACGCCTCCTAAGGTCACGACAATTCCGGCGAATGCGCCGCCGGGCGCGCAGCCGCCGAATCAGGCCGGCGCGTCGACGGCGACCGTCGTGCTTGAGGAGTTTGCAGATTTTCAGTGCGGGTCTTGTGCGCTAAAGCATCCGGTCCTCAACGAGATCAAATCGATGTATGGCAGCCGGATTAGATTTATCTTTCGCAATTATCCTCTCGACATGCACGACAAGGCCTATGACGCAGCCGTTGCGGCCGACGCAGCAGGTTTGCAGGGTAAATTTTGGGACATGCAGAACATTCTCTTTAACAACCAAACTGCGTGGACGACCGATGCGAATTACAAACAGACATGGAAAGGTTACGCCGACAAAATCGGGCTCGATGTTGCAAAGTGGGAAAACGACATGCTTGGCATCGCGGCGAAGGCCCGTGTTGACGAAGACAAAAAACGCGGTAAGGCGATCGGCGTAACATCGACGCCTTCGTTGTTCATTAATGGGGTTGACGTGCCGTTTGCGCAGATGACAAGAGAAGGTTTGAAGACTCTGATCGACGCCGAGCTGCAAAAAATGACTTCCACACCGGCCGCTCCTGCTGCTTCGAATACGGCGAATTCAAACAAATGACCAGCGTCGAAAAGATCGAACCGGCTAAGCCAAGACTGGCCAAACTGCCGATAGTTGCGGCACTGGTCGCAATTGTAGGGCTTGTCGATTCGATCTACCTCACGATTCATCATTACACGGCTGAGCCCGTTCCGTGCAGCATTATTGAGGGATGCGAAATGGTGCTCACAAGCGCCTATGCGACGATTGCCGATATTCCGATAGCGTTATTCGGTGCGATCGCGTACCTCGATGCGTTTGTTTTTGCAGTGCTTTGGGCGATGGGTAAGAGTTTTGGGCGCATCCTCTTTGGCGTGCAGAGCCTAGCGATGGCTGCGGTAAGCATTTGGCTGATATACGTTCAGGCCGCTAAGATCAATGCCTTTTGCCAGTTCTGCATGCTCTCAGCCGCAACCTCGATTTTGCTCTTTGTTATCTTCATAATTTCGCAGCTTACTCCGCGTAGAGGCTGAATCTAAAACAAAAAAATCAGCGAAATCTTCCCCGGAGGTTGTCCTAGCGGCTTTTGGCGAGAAGATTGCCAACTGCCGCCCAAATAAGGTAGCTTTAGAGATATATTTGAAGCCAAGTGACTGAAGCTATCTTACAACGCATCGCAAACGGTGACGGCCAGGCCGTCCAGGATTGCCTCAACAAATACGGCGGCCTCGTCTGGTCAATCGCGCGCAAGATGCTGCGCAACTCTGACGATGCCGAGGATGCCGTGCAGGAGATTTTTGTGGATATCTGGAAGAACGCCGAAAGGTTTGATGCGGAGAAATCGTCCGAGACTACGTTCATTGCGATGATCGCGCGTCGGCGCCTGATCGACAAGATTCGATACTCAACGCGGCGGATCTCGGCGGATTCGCTCGACGACGTTCTTTTAGAGCCATTCACGCGTGCCGACAAAGCGATGCAGACGAGCATCGAAGCTGAAGAAGCTGCAAAGGCGATGCGTGCTCTCAAACCTGAGCAACAGCAGGTTTTGCGGTTGTCGATAGTGCAGGGAATGTCGCATCAGGAGATCTCGAACGCGACGGGAATGCCTCTCGGCACGGTCAAAACACATGTTCGCCGCGGGCTTTTGCACGTCCGGGAAGTTTTGGGTTTGGGCGGCTCTCACTACGCGCAGGAGGTTTCGGTATGACAGAAGAACAACGCGAATTATTCTTCGACCTGCTTGCAAAAAAAGCGGTTTACGGCCTCGACGAAACTGACGATAATCAGCTCGCAGAATTTGATCGCGGGCTCGTCGATGCGGAATTTTGTTCGCTCGAAGCGACCGCGGCCGCGATTGGTTTGGCGGGCATCAGTGAAATTGAGCCGCTGCCCGAACATCTGCGAGCGCAAATCCTAAAAAACGCGCCGTTCGTCGAGGGAATTCGCGAAGACGGACAAGCAAAAATTTACACGAGCGATGATGTTTTCGGTGACAAGCGTTCAAGCTGGTTCGGCTGGCTGGGCTGGGCCACCGCCGCTGCCGCCTGTGTCGCGCTTGGCGTGAACATTTGGTTCACCCGCATTCAACCGACGGAGCAGGTAAAAAATCAAAACCCGCCGGAAGCTCAGCAATCTTTGACCGAGCGGCAGAAACACGATCAATTGCTCACTGCGGGCTCCGCGATCAAAGCGAACTGGGCCGCCGGCAATGTGAAGGAAATAGCTGCAGTAACGGGAGACATTATCTGGAGCGACGAGAAGCAAACAGGCTATATGCTTTTTCGCGGACTACCCGTCAACGATGCTGCGACATGTTACCAGCTTTGGATTTTCGATAAGAATCAGAAGAAAGAGACGCCGATTGACGGCGGTGTCTTCAGAGTGACGTCCGATGGCGAGATTGTAGTGCCCATTACGGCTAAGCTCAAGGCAAATTCGCCGTATCTGTTTGCCATTACTATTGAAAAGGATGGCGGCGTCGTCGTGTCGGAGCGACAAAAGATCGCCGCGCTCGCAAAGGTTGAAACCCAATCGAGCTGACTCGCGTAAAAGTTTTCAAATAAAGAACCGGTTGAGGACGTTTTTGCGTGACAAGAAAAGCGGCCTTGGCCCTTTTCTGCTTATCCAATTCTAATTAAGAGGAATTTCAAACTATGCGATACACAAGATTTTTGACGCCCGTGTTGGCTGCCATGCTTTTGGCCGCAACGAGCGGACTTGCTCAGTCGGCGCAAAAACTGCCGACGATAAATGTAAAGGAATTTAAGCTAAAGAACGGCCTTCGCGTTCTGCTTCACAGCGACAGATCGACGCCGATCGTCACAGTCGGAACGTGGTATCACGTTGGGTCGAAGAACGAAACACCCGGCCGCACGGGCTTTGCGCATCTTTTCGAGCACATGATGTTTCAGGGATCGGGCAATTACGATTCGGATTATTTCACGCCACTGCAGGAAGCGGGTGGCAGCATCAACGGCACGACGAACCCTGATCGCACATGGTATTTCGAGACGATGCCGTCGAACTTCCTCGAACTAGCTCTCTTTATGGAGGCCGACCGTCTTGCGAACCTTCTGCCCGCGATGACGCAGGAGAAGCTCGACAATCAGCGCGACGTTGTCAAAAATGAGCGCCGCCAACGGGTCGATAATCAGCCTTACGGCGCGTCGTTTGAGAAGATCGGCGAGATCATGTATCCAAAACCGCATCCCTACAATTGGACAACGATCGGTTCGCTCGAAGATCTGCAAGCGGCCTCGATGGAAGACGTAAAGGCATTTTTCCGCCAATATTATACGCCGAACAACACGATCCTCGTCGTCTCGGGCGACTTTGACGAAGGGCGGGCGAAGAAGTGGATCGAGAAGTATTTTGGTCCGATTCCCGCGGGCGCTGACATCACGCGGCCAAATCCCGCTCAACCGATGATTGATAAGGCCATTCGCACTTCGGTCGATGATCCACTCGCTCCGTTTCCGCGTCGCTATATGGTTTGGCACAGCGTGCGTCAATATCACCAAGATGAGGCCGCGTTAGATATACTTTCGAACATTCTTTCGTCGGGACGCGGTTCGCGCCTTCAGAGCAATCTGCTCTACGGCAAAGAGATGGTGTCGAGCGTGTTTGGGTTTAACAACGCGAGCGAGATCGCCGGTCTGTTTCAGATACAAGCGACGGCTCGACCGGGCAAATCACTCGATGATATAGAAAAAGAGATCGTAGCCGAGATTGACAAGATCAAACGCGAACCTCCAACCGAAGCCGAAATGTCGCGTGCAAAAAACTCGATCGAAGCGCAGACGATCTTTGGCCTTCAGACGATCTTGGGCAAGGCAGGTCAGCTGACTTCCTACACAGGTTATGTCGGTAGGCCGAATTACTTTCAGGCTGATCTCGACCGCTATGGAAAGGTGACTGCGGCTGATGTGACGCGAGTCGCGAACACATATCTCACGGCCAACAACCTCGTGATGACCTACAATCCGCAGCGAGCCGCGGGAGCAGGAAGCACACGTGCGGCAAATGCCCCGACATCGGTCAAGTCGGAGAAAAGAGATCAGGCGAAGATCGACGCGCAAGCCGCAAAATTGCCGAAAGGTGGCCCAGATCCGCGACTTTCGCTGCCGCAGATTGAAAAGACAAAGCTCTCAAACGGCCTCGAAGTTTGGATGGTGGAGCAGCGCGAGCTTCCGGTAATCGCGATGAATCTCGTTCTGAAAACCGGTCAAGTCAACGAGCCCGACGGCAAGACGGGCGTTGCAGGTATGACGACCTCGTTGATCGACGACGGTACGAAGAAACGCTCGGCTGTGGAGATCGCTAACGAGCTGCAAGCTATCGGCGCGAATATGGGGGCCGGCGGCTCGTGGGATGCGACGACCGCTTCGATGCAGACACTCACAAAAAATCTCGACAAGGCCCTCGACATCTTCTCGGATGTGATCCAGAATCCGACGTTTCCTGCGAGTGAATTCGAGAGCTTGAAACAGCGGCAGCTGATCGGGCTTCGCGTGCAAAAATCGAACCCGAACGCGATCTCGAACACCGTTTATAACAAGGTGCTCTACGGCAATCACCCATACGGCCGCGACAACACCGAGGCGACGCTCAAGGCGATCTCGCGTGACGATGTTGTTAGTTACTACGCTTCGACGTTCAAGCCGAACAACGGCGTGATGATCGTCGTCGGCGACTACGACCGCGCGACAATGAAGTCGAAACTCGAAGCAGCGTTCTCAGGCTGGAAGCCGGGCGATGTTACGACAAGGTCATTGCCGTCAACCTCACCGCTGAGCTCGACCGGCATCTACATCGTCGATCGTCCGAATTCGGCGCAGTCGATCGTCTCGGTCGGTCAGGTCGGCATAGACCGTGCGAATCCGGATTACTTTCCTGTAGTCGTGATGAACTCGATTCTCGGCGGCGCGATCACATCGCGTATCTCGATGAACCTTCGCGAGGACAAAGGCTATACTTATGGTGCTGGGAGTGGATTTCAGTTTCGGCGCGGAGCGGGGCCGTTTCGAGCGGGTGGCGATATGCAAACTGCCGTTACGAAAGAATCGGTTTCGGAACTAATGAAGGAACTCAAGGGAATTCGCGGAGACATTCCTATCACGCAAAAGGAACTAGACTACAACAAGCAGAGTTTGATCCGTCGCTTTCCGAGCGGTTTTGAAACCGCTGGTGCAATGTCGAATCAACTCGCGAATCTTGTCGTTTACGGTCTCGCCGACACGTACTTCAACGACTACATCGGCAAAGTAAACGCAGTGACAATCGATGACGTTAATCGCGTCGCCAACAAATATCTCGATCCGTCGCGAATGGCAATCGTCATCGTCGGCGACCGAAAGGTGATCGAACCGGGCCTCAAGGAACTCGGCATGCCGATCACAATACTCGACTCGGACGGCAACGTTATCACACAATAAACGCTGCCGACTTTTCACTGCAAATATTTGGGCGAGCCTTTTCGGACTCGCCCTTTTTTGATGCGATAAATCTGAAAATTACTTTTTTACCAAAACGACCGGCGTTTGTTCAGCATTTCTGACCACGCCAAAAAAGTTCCTGACGTTTTCGTACTCTGAGGGTGGAACGACGGTTCTGTTCAAAACTAGGCTTCGTGAGAATAATAGGTAGCCGCCAGCGACCTCGAATTTAGACGAGTATTTTCCATACGCAGTTTCGATTTTGTCAGGTTCAGGCAACTCGTCGACGACAAAATTATCGGGAAGTTTCACCTTGATCGTTTCGGCATAGGAACTCGAGTCGATCAAGATCGGCGTCACGCGCTTTCCTTCAACGGGCGTAAATTGGTCGAGCCGCCCGACCATTGCGGCATTGAACATCATCAAGCGCCCTTGCATTAGCTGCGCATAGGCCGGAGCGCTGAATTCAATATCGAGGTCGAATTTATTGTCCAGTTTTCGGTCGGTCGGGGCGGCTTTTGTGAGATTGGCGCCTTTAACACGCCTCGTCAGCCATTGCTCCACGCTGGTTCTGTATTCCGATGCCGACAGCACTTTTAGGCGTCCTCGTTCGCCTGAGGCGGACTGACCCTGCGCTTTCTGCATGATTTTACCTGAGATCGAGCCGTCGCCATTAAGTGTGATTTCGGCGTCGCGTACAAGTTTGTTCGCATCCGGCGGTAGGATCGGCATCTTCAATAAATCTCCGTCTGCACCGCCAGCGACGAGCGCATAGCTGCCCTGTTCGTGTTCTGGAAGATCGCCGAGCTGCGTATATTCGTCCGTCGCGTCGAAGATCAAAAGCCTGCCGAGTTTTTCGTGCGTCATGACTGTCGGTGCATTTGTTTCAGCACTGACGCGCACGGCGATGATGCAGTGATTGAATTGACTCGGCGACGCCCATTCCGGTTTCACAAACGTCGGATCGCCCGAGTAGATCAGCACGAGATACGATTCGATCTTCAACGCCTTCAGCATCGTCCGCATAAGGTTGGCTTTGTCTTTGCAGTCACCATAACCTCGCTGAAGAACAAGATTGGCCGGTCGCGGGCGATATCCGCCTCCGCGGGCAATGCCGATGTCAATCGAGATATATCGCAGAGACTGTACGTATTCTGCGATAGCACGAATTTTCTCGAATTCAGTTTTTGAATTTGCCGTCAGTTCACGCGCTTTTGCGGCGACTTCATCATCAAGAGTCAAACTGGCGGAGCTGAGTTCAACAAACCATTTTGAGACGTCATGCCACGTGTCATAAACGTGTGAGTTCGAATTCGGCGGAAAATAATTGACAACAATTCGAGGCGACAGGTTGCGGGCTGACAACCCGTCAGGCTCAGGTGGTATAGGCTCCATGTCACGGAGTTCCCAGACGTAATTCGATCCGGTAATTGTCGGCTTAATTTCAGCGCGATTGAAAGTCACGCTCGTTGCTTGCCACCCGCTCGGCAGATTTAGTGCGTATCGCGAGTAAATAGCCGGCAGCCGACCTTGAAAACCAAAAGTATCCTGCGTGAATAAGGGGCGTTCTTCGACGACGGTCTCGTAGCCGAAAACCATTCCAATATCGGCGTCGTCAGATGCGTCAATATTTTTTACGCGATACTCGTCATAGATGTCGTCAGGGTCGCTGATACGATCGAGAGTCTCGTCCTTTCCGTAATACTTGACTGTGCCGTTTTGGCGGATGAGCCATGCCTTGATCGAGCGCACCTTGCTCGAACTTTTCAAATATAACGCGTCGGCGTCAGCCCAGTGTTTACCCTCGCGAGTAAGTAGTTTGACTGCATAATTCGTGGTGATCGTGAGCGTTCCGTCGGAGTTGACGTTTACAGACTGCTCATTGCGCAGAACAACGGCGGGCACGTCCTTCTTAAACTCCGGCGTTGTGATTTTTGCAGCCTGCTGTAGCCATGCAGGAGCACTTTCATCGACCGTGACGTTTGCGAGAGCGGCAAAATTTGTATACAGAAAAGCCGTGACGAGAATGAAGATCGAGAAAATACCTCTGTGTTTCATATCGGTTATTGGTTGACTGTTGTAGCCGCAGCCGCACTCTGCCTTAACGTTAAGGCGTGATTATTTGCCTGATAAATTGCCTGGAATATACCCTTCAGGGCAGGATACACTGTTTTGTCGAAAAGAAGCGTCGGCCTATTTCCAAACGTAAAACTCCTTGTGTACAAAAGTAACCGCTTATCATGCGTGACAGATATCTTTACATCATTTACAACGATTCCGCTATTGTCCTTAACGACGCTCGGGGCATCGGGATTTTCGAGTTCATAGCCGGACGGGAGCTCGATTTCGATCTCATCGCGTTCTGCGTAAGGATATTCGAAATATACTTCATGCCGCCTGTTGTTGCTCTCGAACATTGGTTTTGCGCTTCGTTCGAACACGTTCGGCTGTAGGAAGATTCGCTTGCCTGTTCGTGTTGCATAACCGGGAACCCGAATCTTGAAAATGTATTTGAATGGCTTGTCGGGATCAGTTACGTTTTCAATGCTGATGTCAGAAATCTCCGCAGATTCGAGAACGTAATATTTTACAGAGTTTTTTAGCCTTTCTTCGCGTTGCTGAGGCGTGTCGTCGTCGTTGTACTCTTTGTGATAGACGCCAAGGTGGCCGGTGAACTCCATCGTCGCCGTGCCTTCGAGAGTACCGTCTTCGAGCAACTTGAATTTACCAATTCGTTTCTCCATCGACTTAGATGGTGGTGACAGCGGAGTATTGTTCCAAACCGGCTCTTTAGAATCAGTGATCAAAACCGGTTGGCCCCTCTTCTTCCCAACTTAGCATTCCGAAGGTGGTGTAACGGCTGGACGGGTCGTAAAACCTCCAGCTATCGGCCACCTTTACGGCAACATTCTCCGTTCCCATAAAGTAATCGTCCGTAAACCACTTCGGAAAAAGCACGTCTGAACGTCTTGGCAGATTGGCGGTTCGGGCTTCGAAGCCTGCAGCGGTTGCCATTGCAGCAAACAACATGTTGATGTCATGCCAATCGCCTTGACCTCGTTTTAATGTGTCTGAGGGATTTTTATTATCCTTAACCTTCTTTAATTCGTCTGACGAAAGATTGAGCCGATCGTCGTATGGATTCTTTATCGTTGAGCGGACATAGTGAAAAATTTTCTCGATCTTTTTCTCAGGATCGGTTTCGGCGCCGACGGCATCGGCGGTTGCTTTTTTAACTTCGTCCGACGCCTTCATCAGCCCTTTATGACTGTCGTATGCTTTCTTGCCGTATTCTCTCCAATATTTATCAGCCTCAATCTTCCCGTCCTTTGTGTAAAAGAGCAGCAGCCACGGCCTGATCGAATACTCCGGCGGCATTCGAGGCTCTTCCCTGAACGACGGCACATTTTTTACCTCCGTCATGTAATAACCGTCCTTTTCTTTTGCGAACGGAGAATTTGATACATTGAACGGTTGGCCGTTCATGCCGTATTCCGGATGCGGAACGGGCTTGATGTGATAGCGAACGTGTTGCACGGGAATCTCTCTCGCAAACTGCAGCCGCTGATAAAACGAAACTGCGCCGCGAATTTCTTTCCATCTATATTCAATGACCGCACCTGTTTCGATGCCCGGAACGGCAAACGATTTTGCCTTAAGCTTTACGCCGCTGCCCTTTACAATATCGCGTTCAAAAATATCGCTTGTTTTTAACTCGATAACCGTGCCATCCTGTTTCGTCGTTCTGGCGGCAATGTCCTTTATCTGAATATTTAAACCGATACCGTCAATCTTGCCGTATTGAATGTCGATCTTGCTAAACGCCTCGCGTCCGCGCTCGTTAAATATCTTGATCTTGACGTAGTGACGCAAAACCGTTTTCATATCGCCGCCGTTATCTTCGTCAGCAACATAAACATCCCAAAGCAACGCCTCAGCATCTGCATCGGGCTCGACTTGAGATTTGCTCAACTGTAGCTCCGGCGGCGCGACAGGCTTCCATTCTTTGAATTGAGCTGATGTCGATATCGGCATCACAGCAAACAATAAAAGTGAACAGACCAAAATCGTGAAGGTGTCTCTCATAAAAACCTCAGAAGATAGGGTTCGACACAAAACCAACAAACTGCGGTTTCGCTGACGGGTCGTAAGGAAATTGCTAGGCATAGGTTTTGTATTCGAGCGTAGTTTACAGAAAATGCCACGTGATTGCAACGGAATTGTAGCAGCGTTCGGTGGGCGGGGATTTTGTGCTATAATTTCGACAAAATTCAGGTTTTTATTATATTTAGGAGAGATTTTGATGTCTTTTAACGAGGGAAAATTACGCGAGATGCTGGGCGATGAAGCCGGGACGCTGCTGGATCATGTTTGCAGGACGATTCCAAAGGAGAATTTGCACCTTCCGGGCGGCGATTTTGTCGATCGCGTGTGGTCACAGAGCAATCGCAATCCGAACGTCCTGCGCAGTTTGCAATCGCTTTACAACACCGGTCGTTTGAGCGGCACCGGTTACGTGTCGATCCTGCCGGTCGATCAGGGAATCGAGCATTCGGCGGGTGCGAGTTTTGCACCGAACCCGCAGTATTTTGATCCTGAGAATATCGTCAAACTCGCGGTAGAGGGCGGCTGTAACGCGGTCGCGTCGACCTACGGCGTGCTCGGCTCGGTTGCGCGCAAATACGCGCACAAGATTCCGTTTATCGTGAAGATAAATCACAACGAGCTGATGACATATCCCAATCAGTTTGATCAGGTGATGTTCGGCACTATCGAGCAAGCTCGTGAAATGGGCGCGGTTGCGGTCGGCGCGACAATTTATTTTGGTTCCGCTCAATCGACTCGACAGATCACCGAGGTCGCCGAGGCGTTCGCTTATGCGCACGAGCTTGGCATGGCGACGGTACTCTGGTGTTATTTGCGCAACTCGGCGTTCAAGACTGACAAAGGCGACATGCACACGGCTGCCGATCTAACTGCGCAGGCAAATCATCTCGGCGTTACGATCCAAGCCGACATTATCAAACAAAAACTCCCTGAGCGAAACGGCGGCTACACCGCGCTCAATAAGAGCGGCAGCTACGGCAAGACGCACAAAAAAGTTTACGAAGAGCTTACGACCGACAATCCGATCGATCTCGTGCGTTATCAGGTTGCGAATTGTTATATGGGACGCTGTGGCTTGATCAACTCCGGCGGCGAATCAATAGGAGCGAGCGATCTTGCCGATGCAGTTCGCACAGCCGTCGTCAATAAACGCGGCGGCGGCACCGGCCTGATCTCCGGCCGCAAAGCGTTCCAACGCCCGATGGCCGAGGGCATCGAATTGCTAAACGCGATTCAGGACGTATATCTCGCAAAAGAAATCACCGTCGCTTAACTCACTCAATACAAAATTACATACTCTGCTTATGCAAAAAAAGCGCCGGGATCGGTGATCCAGGCGCTTCTTGTCATTGGCAATAAATGCAGTTACCTAAGGCACGAATGCTGAGGGCACGGGTAAGTCGGATGCGGCGCCGAATTGTTGGATGAATATTCCGGCGCCGCCCGCCGGCAGCGTGATAATTACCATCGCCCAAGCCAAAAACATGCTCAGCACGAAACGCCAAATAGATGTTGTGTAGTTTAAAATCATTTTTTTTCTCCTGAATTATGTAGCTATGAAAACGTGCGCTTCTGTTCAACGCACGATGCATCGCGATATAATCAGCGGCCCGTCATTTTTGTCTCGGCCCAGACAGATGCCAAGGACTGTAACTTCATTTCCTTTCTGAATCTTTTTATACGCGTCGGCATACTCCTTATCTAACGTGCACTGCGTGACGAATCCAAACTCTGCGTGGCCGGCGAAAGCAAACGACCTTTCGAGAAATTTCTGGTCAACTAGTCCGGTGATCGCTAACGTCATTCCCGTGTACTTCATATCGGCGGCCCATGGGTTTTCCTTGAATTCCTGAGCCAACTGGTTCGCCGAGATCTCAAAATCCGGGGTGCTTTCACGGACAGCGTTCCTTTTTTCTCAATTCCCCACAGGCCAAAACCGTCAATACGAGCATTGCAGCGGCGCAAATGAATGAAAATCTCACTTTCATAACTTTTCAATCTCCAAGTTTATCGCTCACGGCTTTCGCAGCCTGAGGCTCATCCGTTTGCTGACACGTCGTTACGCCTATGGCTGATGATGGGACAAACGAGGCGACGGCAGCCGCCGCGTTAACAATTCGGTTATTCGGTTGAATTGCCGATGGCCAAGCTCCGTCGTTAGTGTTGAAAGTCGTATCAAGTGTCCCATCGGAAAAATGCCGTCAAACGCTTACGGTAAATAACGGGCGAGTTTGATGTCGCCGTTTATGCTGATGACAGTAACGATTTTCCCGTCCACCTGTTGTCCCAAAAAATCCACCCGAAATTCATTCGTCAAGTTAAGATTTTGAAGACCTGCCGAATTGTATCGCCGAAAAAGGGGTAGACCGCTAATCGTTGAACCGAATGCTGCCAAAAGTTGGTTTGTGCCATTCGCCACGAGCTTAATTCTCGGACCACCGAGATAACCGCCGCATTTGACGGCGAATCCGTCCGAACCATAGCCTGTGTCGAGTGTGTCATTCGCTTGAAGGCGGACAATCGCATGGCCATAGCACCATTCCTCCATACATCCCGGAGAGAGTGAGTTAACTCCGGCTCCGGCGATTAGATTTCCGTCCGATTGCAGAGCAAGCGAGCTAAACCAAGACGGTGTCATCGTATAAGTGCCGCAATCGGCCGACATCGGAATGTTCGTGATTCCGTTGGTGCCAAAAGCGGTGTCGTAAGTTCCGTTACTGTTAAAATGCTGCAAGGCAGGTGCATCTTGATAACCGCCGAAGATCATTTTCCCGTTTGACGGATTTATGACGAAGGGAAAATCACCGCCTGAAATCGTGATTATTGATTGACCAAAGAAAGTGCCGAAAGCTAAATCGAGGCTTCCATTTACATTTAATCGTCGTAAACGCCTCGTTTCGGTACTATTACT
>JANOGL010000324.1:0-3567 GCA_031405985.1 Acidobacteriota bacterium
CCAGTCGGCTGACTCTAACGTCGGGCAACGCGCCGCCGCGACCGGCGGTCTGTTCGCCGCGGCACGCCGAGGCATGAGTTTGTCGCGAAGACTCAATTCGATCGTCCGCATAAGATACGCCGACGACCCCGCAAAACTCGCTGCGTGGACCGTCGCCTCGCATCTGCAGAGTGCCCCGAAACGAGCCGCTGCAAACCCAGCACCAACTCCGTAGCAAAATTGACAGCGGAAAAGACGCAAGTGGAAAAAGGCGCCGAAGCGTGGGGCTCCGGCGCCGCTTTGTTTTTGGGAGTGGGGGGAGTTGTTAGATCTTAAATCCGCCGCGCTGGAGCATCGTCTCAAAACCGGTCTTATCGACGGCCTTGATATAAGCGTCTTTCGGTTCGACCGTCCCGTTCTTAACGAGTTCGAAGAGCGCGTCGTTGAGCATGACCATTCCGTGATTTTTGCCGGTCTGCATCGCGGACGGAATCTGGAACGTCTTGCCTTCGCGAATCAAGTTGCTGATCGCGGGCGTGACAATCAAAATTTCAAGAGCAGCGACACGTCCGCCGCCTTTCTTTGGCAACAGAGTTTGTGCGATCACACCTTTTAGCGACTCGCTGAGCATAACGCGAATCTGCTGCTGGCGATCCGCCGGAAACTGATCGATGATGCGATCAACAGTCGAAGATGCCGTCGTCGTGTGCAGCGTGCCGAAGACAAGATGACCTGTCTCGGCGGTTTCGATTGCGATAGAGACCGTTTCGAGATCGCGCATTTCGCCGACGAGCAAGATGTCAGGATCTTCGCGAAGAGCGGCGCGCAGCGCGTCTTTAAATGAATCGGTGTGATTGTGAACTTCGCGCTGATTGACGAGGCACTTGATGTTGTCGTGGACAAATTCGATCGGGTCCTCGATGGTGATGATGTGGTCCTCGCGTTGCTGGTTGATGTGATTGACCATCGCGCAAAGCGTGGTTGATTTGCCCGAACCGGTCGGGCCGGTGACGACGACGAGACCTTTTGAAAGATTGCAAAGATCGAGAATCGCCTTTGATAAGCCAAGCTGTTCGGCCGTCGTCATTTTCGCCGGAATGATGCGAAACACGCCGCCCATGCCTTTGCGATCCATAAAGACGTTGCAGCGAAAACGCGCCAGATCAGCGATCTCATAAGCAAAATCCGTGTCGTGACGACGCGCGAATTCCTCTTGATTCTTCGCAGGCATTATCGACGTGAGCAGATCGCGCATTGCGTCAGCAGACAAAGTGTCTTCGTCGGCGAGCGTTTGTATCTTGCCGTCTTTGCGAACCATCGGCGGCATCGAAACGGACAAGTGCAAGTCGGACGCGCCAAGTTCAGCCATCTGCTTGAAGAGAGCATCCATCTTTGCGGTCATCGTCGAATTGGCGGCTGCTGGCGTGAATGCAGGAGTTGCGGGCGACGTAGAAGTTTGCTGAAAGGCGTTCATATTATTTGCAGATTCGTCGGGGATGAAGTCGGTCTTTCGACGAAGCGGATAGTCGATCTTGGGTTCGGAAAAAACGGGTTGGCTCGCGGGCTCGTTGTTCGCAGAAAGTCGCTCGACTTGCGGTTCATTCGGCGGAATGTACTCAGCAGCGGGCTCTTCGGTGGCTTCATTTGTCAAAGAGTCGATTGCGCCAGCGGCGGTTAGGTCCTGAACGCCCAACGAACTTTCAAGACTGTATGCAGGTTGATCGTAATTCGACACCGCCGGCTCGATGGCGGCAGTAGACGAGTGAGCTGGAGCAGACGGAGATTCAATTTCCTTCTCCGGTTTAAGAACCGCAGACGAGGCATCAGGCTGCGGCTGCTCGACTCTGATAGAACCGGCCGAGGTTTCGCCAATTAAAGGGCGAACCGCAACGATAAAACCGGCGGGTGATTTTTGCACCGTGAAGTGAAAATTGCCGAGCTCGTGCGTGTGCGTGAAGTCGATCTCGTCGCTGTTCGGCAGTTTGACCTTCGCTTCATTCGGTATCATCGGAAAGATCATCATGCTGATCTGCGTGCCGAGAAGGGCGACATTGCCGACATCCTCATTGCGATTATTCGCGACGAGATACGGAATCTTGTCCGGCTCGATTCGAAGCTCTTCGCTGCAAGACGACAGGAGCTGCTTGAGAAAGTAATTTAGCTTTTCCATAGAAAATTGGGATTGTGATGGCGTGAAAGTGAGGTGAGCCGAGAGACTCCATGAAAGAATAGCACAGTTAAATTGAGTTGTCAGCTGTTTTTATCAGCGCTCGATGTTTAGGCGGATGTACTGGCCCAGCAGGCGGTCGTATTCGTCCGAGACCACCTTGTAACATTCACAGCAAACTCGTTCTAAACCCTTGCGATCAACGATGTTAACGGTTCCACGTGAATACTCGATAACGCCCAGGTCCTGCAAATGTCCGGCTGCGAGAGTCACACCCTCGCGACGGACGCCAAGCATGTTTGCTATCAGATCGTGGGTCATCACCAGCTTGTCGGCCGGAAGCTGGTCGTGGTTGATAAGCAGCCAGCGGCAAAGCTGCTGTTCGACGTGGTGAAGTCGATTACAAACAGCTGTCTGCGAGATCTGTGTCATCAAGGCCTGCGTGTAGCGGAGCAGCAGATCCTGAAACACGCCGCCGCGTTTGAATTCGTCGCGTAGCGCACCAGCCTTCATACGAACAGTCTGCCCGGCGCTTTGCACCACAGCACGGTTCGACGTCGTGTCGCCGCCCATGAAAAGGGCGATGCCGACCAGACCGTTATTCCCGGCGATGCCGATCTCGGCGGTTCCGCCGTTTTCCATTATGTATAGAAGAGAGATGATCGCAGTCGTGGGGAAATAAATATGCGTCATTCGGTCACCCGATTCGTACAGGACCTGACCGAGCCGCAGCGAAACGGTCTCAAGATGAGCGTTAACCCGAACGAAATCTTCGTCGGGGAGGGCGGCGAGCAAATGATTTTTGGTCGAGTCGCTAGGACTCGCATTTACGACGGGTGACAAACGACTTCCTCCAAAGCCGTGACCGAAATCCTAATGGTGACGGAAACTTTGCGCCCACGATACAACAAAGAGTGTAGAAAGACAATTGCTGGAGACTAAAAAAATGAGACGGACCCAAAAGCCCGTCTCATGATCAGCTTTATTGAGCTAATTAGCGATTGACGCCTACGCTAGATGGTGCCGACGCCGTTATGCTGAAGGCTGATCCAGAGCCAAGCTCGATACTGTCGCGACCCGTTATCAGGACTGTTCCTGCACCCGCTCCACCGCCAACGACTGCACCGATGGCCGCACCTTTACCGCCACCGGCGATAGCGCCGATGACCGCTCCCAGGACGGCTCCGATCCCTGCGCGAGTTGCCGGCTTTGTAGTTTGGTTGCTGTCGCGGACGGTGCCTTCATTGTTGACCGACACCGAGTCACCATTTGCCGCGGTCACCGATTCGATGATCCCGGCAAAACGATATGTTCTTCCGTTTAGCCTGATCGTGTCGAAATTGAGCGAGATATTCGCCCGCCCCGACAGGGAACCTGAATTTGCGGCCTTTTCCACCGTGCCTTCGATCACGGCACCTTTG